>NZ_CDWTNB010000248.1:0-4857 GCF_977947065.1 Frankia sp. CgJB1 | reverse complement strand
GATCCGCCTCGTCCAGCCGCTGACCGGGCCGCGCAACCGGTGGATCACTCGGGCGACGCTGACCTTCGACGGCGGCTCCCCGGTGACCGTCGCGCTCACCGACGCCTCCCGCACCGCCGCCGGGCAGGTCGTGCGCTTCCCCACCCGGGCCTTCCGGACGTTGCGCATCCACATCGACGCGACGAACACCGGCCGGCAGCGCAGCTACGACACCGTCTCCGCGGTCGGGTTTGCCGAGGTCGCCATCCCCGGAGCGAACGGGGCACCGCTGACGGCCGAGGAGGTGCTGCGGATGCCGAGCGACAGCCTCGACGCCGCCGGCGCCGCCTCCCTCGGCCACCGGCTGGCGCTGGAGCTGTCCCGGGACCGGGCCAACCCGTCGGAACCGTTCAAGCAGGACACCGAGTCGGTCATCAGCCGGTCGTTCTCCCTGCCGACGGCCCGGACCTTCGCGCTCACCGGCACCGCCCGCGTCTCCGCCTATTCCCCCGACGACCGCGTCGACCAGGTGCTGGGCCGCCCGGCCGCCCTCCCGGTGGTGACCTCCTCCGGCCGGCTGCCGGGATCGCTCGCGGCGCGGGCGTCGAGCGCCTTCGACGGAAACCCGGCCACCGCGTGGAGCCCGGGCATCGGCAACCCGCGGGGCAGCTGGATCCAGGTCGCCTCGCCGACCCCGTTGACGGTCTCGTCGATGACGATGTCGATCGTCGCCGACGGTCGGCACTCGATCCCGACCCGCATCGGGATCGAGGTCGACGGCCAGCGGGTCGGCGCGGTGGCCGTGCCTCCGGTCACCGACACCTCGGCGCGCGGGGGCACCCGCGAGGTGGCCCTCACCTTCCCGGCCGTTACCGGTGGCACGTGGAAGTTCGTCGTCGACGACGCCCGGACCGTCACCAGCATCGACCCCATCAGCCGCTCGCCGCTGGCGATGCCGGTGGGCCTCGCCGAGATCGGGATGCCCGGCCTCGCGGCCGGCGCCGCGGGTACCGGTCAGCCCGCGGCGGGCACGACAGGCACGGCAGGGAGCACCAGGACGGGGCTGTTGCCGGCCCAGATCCCCGCGCCCTGCCGGACCGACCTGCTGAGCATCGACGGTCAGCCGGTGGGGGTGCAGGTCACCGGGGGCACCGCCGACGCGGTCAACCGGCTCAGGTTGACCGTCGCCACCTGCGGCCAGCCGGTCACCCTCGGCCCGGGGGAGCACGTGATCCGGACCACCGACGGGGCCCTCGCCGGCATCGATCTCGATCGCCTGCTGCTGGCCTCGGACGCCGGCGGCGGCCCGTGGCTGAACGCGACCGGCGCCGCCTCCGCCGTCTCCCCTGCCGGGACCCCACCAGCCGCGACGGGCACCACCGGCACGACGTCGGCCGCCACGCCACGGGTGACGGTCCAGTCGGCCGGCGACACCTCCTTCACCGTCGACGTGACGGGGGCGCGGCCCGGTACCCCGTTCTGGCTGGTGCTCGCGGAGAGCCTCTCCCCGGGTTGGAAGGCGACCGTGGGCGGCGCCGACCTGGGTACCCCCAGGCTGGTGGACGGCTACGCGAACGGCTGGCGGATCACCCCGACGGCCGCCGGGTTCACCGTCACGCTGACCTGGGCCCCGCAACGGATCGTGTGGTTCTCCCTGGTGTTGTCCGCGGTGACGGTGCTGCTCTCCCTCGCGCTGGTGATCTTCTACACCCGCCGAGCCCGCGCGACCGTGGCCACGCGGTCGTCCCGAACGTCCCGGGCACCCGAGCCGGATCTGCCGACGGCCGAGCCGTGGTCCGACCGGGCGGGGCGTGCCAGCCCGCGCACCACCGTGCTCGCCGTGTTGGGGATGGGTCTGCTTTCGGCGGCGCTGGTCTCCCCGGTGGCGGGGGTCATCGTCGCCCTGGCGACGGCCGTGGCGCTGCTCGTGCCCCGCGGCCGTCTGCTGACCCGCGTCGGCCCGGTGGTCTGCCTGGGCGTCAGCGCCTTGTACGTGCTGCAGGTGCAGGCCCGGCATGCGCTGCCGACGGACGGAGACTGGGTCGCCGCGTTCGGGAAGGTGGCGACGATCTCCTGGCTCACGGTGCTGCTGCTGGCGAGCGACCAGCTCGTCGCCCAGCTGCAACGACGGCGCGTGGCGGCGGCAAAGCTCTGCATCATGGATGCTTCTGCAACTAAGTTGCAGAAGCATCCATGATCTGGTTATCGTTCTTCTGCCCGCCGCACGAGAACTCCCCCGTCCACGTCGGCGGGTGCACCGCGAGGGGAGACCTGCCATGGCCGCGCAGGCCGGCACCATGCCGAGGGATGGCCTTCCCACCGGGGTCCGCGGGGCGCTCGACCGCCGGGAGTGGGTGCGCGTCGGCGGCATGGCCGCGGTCATCGTCGGGCTACACGTGATCGGCTGGGTGACGCTCGCGGCAGTCATCGCACCGCACCACTACCGCTTCGGCGCTGACGGCCAGGTCTTCGGGGTCGGCCTCGGAGTCACCGCCTACACTCTCGGCCTGCGCCACGCCTTCGACGCCGACCACATCGCCGCGATCGACAACACCACCCGCAAACTCATGACCGACGGTCAGCGCCCACTGTCCGTCGGCTTCTTCTTCTCCCTCGGCCACTCCACGGTCGTGTTCGCCCTGGCGCTGCTGTTCAGCGTCGGCGTCCGCTCCCTGGCCGGGCAGATCGAAGCCGACGGCTCGACCCTGCACGACGTCACCGCCTGGATCGGTACCGCCGTCTCCGGTGGCTTTCTTTACACCATCGCCGCACTCAACCTCGTCATCCTCCTCGGCATCATCAGGGTCTTCCGCGACATGCGCCGCGGCGGGTACGACGAGGCCGGCCTAGCGGAGCAGCTGAACTCCCGCGGGCTGATGAACCGCGTCCTCGGCCGTTTCACCAGAGCGATCACCCGACCCTGGCAGATGTACCCGCTCGGCATGCTGTTCGGTCTCGGCTTCGACACCGCCACCGAAGTCGCCCTGCTCTTCCTCGCCGCCGGCGCCGCCGGGGCCGGCCTGCCCTGGTACGCCATCCTCGTCCTACCGATCCTGTTCGCCGCCGGCATGAGCCTGCTCGACACCATCGACGGCTCGTTCATGAACTTCGCCTATGGCTGGGCCTTTTCCCAACCGGTCCGCAAGGTCTACTACAACATCACCATTACCGGGCTGTCCGTCGCGGTCGCGTTCCTCATCGGCAGCGTCGAACTGCTCGGCATCCTCGCCGAGAAAGCACATCTCACCGGCGGGTTCTGGGACTGGGTCGCGGGTCTGGATCTCAACGTCGTCGGCTACTTCGTTGTCAGCCTGTTCGTCGCCACCTGGGCCGTCGCTCTGCTGGTCTGGAAGTACGGCCGTATTGAGGAGAGGTGGGCGACGGGCCTGCCCGAGGAAGGCCGGGTCGAACCCGCCGGCTGACCGCCTGGCGTCCGGTTCGGGGACCACCGACAGCACGGGCCTGGCGGCCGCCCCGAACCCGGGAACAGCCCGCACGAGGGACATGGCCGCGCCGGAGGCCGTCGCCACGCCGGGCATGGTTGCCGCGTCGACCGATCGGGAGAGCAGGAACCAGGCATCGGCTCGACCTATCGACGCGAGATCCACCCGCACCGGGTGAAAATCACGGCCACGCAGTTCGGGATAGTCATGTTCGACGACATCGTCGAACAGTTCGGCGGAGACGGCGAGCGCCAGGTCGGCCGCCGAGCATCGAGCGAACTCGGCCCGGAGGGCGGCGCAGTCACGCAGTTCCGATGCCTTCACCACCGCTCGTCCCGAGAAGCCTGACTCGTCGACGCGGGTGATTCCCTGGTGCATCGCGACGCGTAACCGAACCCACTCCGAATCGGGCCGGGAGTCGTTCAGGTGAAACAGCACGATGCGCAGCGCCCGGACGAAGGCAGCGACGACCCGGCCCTCGTCGATGCCCGGCGGAAGAATCGCGATCTCACCGCCGCCGACGGCCGGAAAAATCCAGTGTGCCCGGTCCATCTCGGCCAGCGCGCACACCTCGTCCACCACCGTACCGAGGTCACGCTGCCACCTTCTCAGCCGCAACACACCCGGCGGCGCGGTGCCGGTCCGGTCGGCGTCCAGGGCAATACACATACGCCGGATTCCGGGCGGTCTTCCGCTCACAGGCAACCTCCGCGGCCAGAACCGGACAGCAGCCACTGTCCCGCGTCACGCGGACCGACCGCCCCGTATTCTCACGGGTTTGCGGCAAGCCGCAACGCCCCGATGTCGTGGATCACGGCAGTGCGATAACCAGTGTCAAGGACGTTGCGCTGCCGCAGTTCCCGCAGCACCTTGTGCACTGTCGGCTCGGCCGCGCCGACCAGGGCGGCAAGCTCCGGCTGAGTGAGGGACACCCCGACCGATCGCCCACCGCCGGCGGCACCGCCATACGCCCGCTCCAGTTCGAGGATCACCCGTGCCACCCGCACCGCGACCGGGCACCCGCCGAACTCGACCCGACGGCGGGTCGCCGAGCGCAGTTTCGTCGCGATCGTGCTGGTCACGATCTGGTGCACGTCCGGCTGCCGGCGCAGGAAGGCGACGAACGCCTCGGCCAGGATCACCTTCGCGAGCACAGCCCCGGCGGCGGTCACCGTCGCCGAACGCGGCTCGGAATCCACCCCCGCCAGCTCGCCGACGAGGTCACCGCCGTGGCGAATGGCCAGCAGCGCGAAGCCGCCGTTCTCGGTCGCCGCGGTGACCTTCACCCATCCGTTCAGCAGGAGGACGACGAAGTTGGTGGTGTCCCCCTCCCGCATCACGATCTCCTCGCTCGCGTACTCCCGGTAGAGGCCGATCTGCAGCATTTCCGCCCGGCACTCCGGCGACATGCGGCCGAGCAGACTCGCCTCAATGC
>NZ_CDWTNB010000247.1:0-4893 GCF_977947065.1 Frankia sp. CgJB1 | reverse complement strand
GGCGGTGACTGTGCGTTAGCCAAGGAGGATCCGGTGGCGGAGGAGCGGGAAGCCGGCGCGGCCGTGCATCTGGTGCATGATCCGCTTGGTCTTTCTGTGGAATCAGAGTTGTCAAATCGACCCTCCCGGGCTTTGGTGGACACCGACGATCGGGAGGATGGTGGCGCGGGCCGGGAGATCGAGTTGTCGGGGTGTCGGCCGCCCGGCCGATGTGGGGATGCCGGCGAGCCGTTCCAGCAGCCGGTCGAGGGCGGCGCTGCCGTCGTCAATGGCGGCCTGCTCGTCCTCGGTGAGCGGGATCATCGCCCGCATCTTCTGCAGGTTCTCCTTGGCCTCCAGGATCTGTGCCTTGCTGGAGCCCTTCGGGGTATAAAAGTCACATTTGGCGCAGGCCATGCGGTGCGGGCACTGCTCGAAGAAGGTGTAGGTGCAGTAGCCGTGGCCGAGGTCGTAGTGCTGCCAGGGCTCGCCGGCTGCGGCGGCCCCGGAGGCGACGGCGTCGCGGTCGACGAGGACCTCGACCGTCCGCATGTTGCGGGAGAAGTATCCCGCGTCGTCGTAGGCCCGAGTCAGCGTGGCCGGGCTGATCTTCGCGTAGAACTGCGTCGACTGCGGCGACCGGTGGCCGAGCCACGCCTGCAGCTCGAACAGCGTCATCGGCTCCTTGGCATTGTAGAGCTGGCTGGCGATCGTGGATCGGGCCCGGTGGCTTGTACCTCACCGACATCGCCGGCGGCCTCGCCGTCGGGGTCGTGAGCATCCTGGTCACCGCGCTGTTGCTGCGCCGGATTGATCCCAAGATCGCGAGAAGGGCCGACCGGGCGGCGGACTGAGGACGGGTCCGGTGCGGAGCAGTCACCTCCGTCGCGCACCGCGACCGCGGAGTTCCCCTGTTCGGCGGACGCCCCCGAAACGCTCGCGTATTCTGCGCGATCAGGACGAGGTCCCGGTGACCGCCGGGAGATCGACAAGGCTGTACTCGACAAGGCTGTTGGGGAGGCGGTGTGGACTTCGAGGACGCCGCTCTCGTGCGGCTGGCGGACGAGGCCTCCCGCGCCGCGTTGTTCGACCAGGCCGCGCTGGCCGCCGTCGCTGCCGCCGGCTACGACCATCCCGAGTTCGAGGGCCCCTACTCGGCCGTCTTCGACAGCGTCGAGCTGGTCGTGGACCTCGCTGGGTCGGTCCGATTGCATGGGATGGTCCGGCGGCTGGAGGACCCGGTCCCCTACGAGGTTGACCTGCTGGCCGCTGGCCTGGTCGACGCCGCCGTCCCGCGGGTGACCGCCCTGTGGCGGGGCGCCGTGGTGGCCTGGTACCGGCCGGCGGGCGAGCCGGTCACCGCCGTCACGTCGCAGTGGCTATCCGGTGGGCCAGCCGGTGGGCCGCCCGGTGGGCCCGCCGGGGACGTCGCCACCGGCCAGGTGCGGGTGGCGTTCGCCGACCCCGCCGGCACCGCCACCGTCGTGCGCCGGCTGCCGGTCACCGCACCGATCCTGGCCCGCGGCGCCGGGAGCGGCATCGCCGCTCTGCTGCGCGAGAGCGCCGTCGTCCGCCAGCGGGTGGTGGACGCCGGCGGCGAACCCAAGGCGGAACCGCACCTGCGCCGGCGGCACGCCGTGGTCGTGGTCTGGCTGCTGCCCGAGGCCGTCTTCGACGACGACGGCTGGCCCGGCCCAACCGCCGGTACCCCGGAACAGCTCCGGGCGGCACGACGGGCTATCGCGGCGTCCTGGCTCGCCCGTCACGGCATCGCCCTCGTCACCGCCACCCTCAGCTAGGACCTCGGAGGAAGCCATGCCCGTCGCCGCCGCGTACCCCTTCGTCGAGGTCCGCATCGACACCTCGGCGTTGCAGCCGGTGTCCCAGCGCTCACCGGGTATGCTCGCCGTGGTCGGCGCCACCCCGGACGGCCCCCGCGGCGGGACGGCGGCGGTGAACACCCCGCGACTCGTCAGCTCCCTGGCCGACGCCGGCACCCTGTTCTCCAGCATCCAGGGCGGCGTGGTGGAGGCGAACCCGCTGTACGAGGCGCTGCGGGTCGCGCTTCTGCAGGACCCCAAGCCGAGCACGGTCTACGGCGTCCGTGCGGCGGGCACGGCGCTCGCCGAAGCGCTGGCCCCGCTGGATGCCGCCGACGACGTCACCTTCGTGGTCCTGGCCGGGACCACGGCCGTCGGAGCGCCGGCTGGCGCCGAGGCGGCGACCGGTCTGCACGCGCTGAAGGCGCATGTGGAGTCGATGTCCGCCGAGGGCAACAAGCGGATCGGTGTCGCCATGGTCGACCCGGCCCGGCCGCGTAGCGCGACCTACGTCGATGACCTGGTCGACCTGTTGACCCCGCTGCGCAGCGACTCCAGCCGGATGGTGGTGGTCGCCGCCCGCGGCGCGACCGGGGACGTGGCCGCCGCGGCGGCGGCCGCGATCGCCGGGTACCCGCCGCAGGTGTCCGTCGTGCTCAAGCGGGTCCGCGGCATCCAGATGCCGCTGGCCGGGCAGTACAGCCCAGGCGAGATCCGAGAGCTGTCCGAGGCCGGGATCATCCCGGTCATCGATCCGGCGCTCATCGTGGGGGATGGCCTGCACTTCGCGGAGGATCGCTGCTTCACCACCGACGCCACGCAGCTGTTCATCGACACCGTCCGGACCTTGGACGACATCGACTTCCGGCTCAAGGCCGGGCTGATCGGCCTGGTGGGCGACGCCCGGATCACCCGGTCCGGGCTGATCCTGCTCAAGGCCCGGATCGAGGGCATCCTCGGGCCGCTGCAACGCTCGTCGGCCATCGACGGCTTCCGCATCGGCATCCCGGTCCTGGACATCCTGACCTTGCCGGAAGAATCCCGCTCGGCGGCCGACCAGGCGCTCGTCGCCCAGACCCGGGCCAACCGCGCGGTGGATGTCGCGCTGGAGGTCGTGCTCGGCCCGGCCACCCACCGGATCGTCGTCACCCTCGCGCCGACCTTCTGACGTCATCGCCGCTCAACGGAAGGGGACATGTCATGCCCGACTGGAGGTCTAGGCTCGCCGTCTCCTGGCAGAACACCGACGGCGTTCACAAGATCGTCCCAGTGGACTCCTTCTCGCCGACCTTCACTCTCGGCGCGGAGGTGCTCAACTCCATCGAGGAGACGCACATCGGGGTGGTCTACACCCCGTCCACCATCACGTTCTCCCTTTCGGTGAAGGCGATCGGGGACTCCGCGGCGCAGCTTACGGCGCTGGCCCTGGCGGGCGCGCGGTTCGACATCATCCTGCAGGAGACCGAGCACGGCGCGGACTGGTCATTCACCAAGATCGTGATCAGCGACTGCGTCATCACCTCCGCCGCCCCGATCGCCGGCGCCCCCTCGTCGGTGTTCTCCGGCTTCAGCCTCTCGGCGACGGTCGAGCCCAAGTCCGGCGAGTCCGCGACAGTCCGGTGACGGCGTGGCCGAGGATGCACGCCCCGGTGCCGTCCGGGTCCGCCAGACCGGGATCGCCCTCGTCCACGCCGGCGAGCTGGTGCTTCCCGCCGCCGGCAGCGAGGCCGAGCTGGAACCGGCCGCGGCCGACCCGCGCGCGGTCGTCGAGTACCACTTCCCGGTCGTGATCGAGGTGCGCGAGGCGCAGGCGCCGGACGTCGAGGCCATCGCGAAGCTGGCCGCGCGGCACATCGTGCGCGGGCTGCGGGACTGATGACCACCCGCGTCGTGCACCCCGTCCGGCTTGTCGTCGACGCCACCCGGCTGACCGACGCCGACCTGCTGGCGGACGCCGTCGAGGCCGGCGTGACCCGGGCGGTGCGGGCCAGCCGCGGCCGGGTGCTCGACGGCCTGCCGGACGGGATGGGCGTGCGCGTGCTGCCCGCAGAGATCAGCTGGGCCGGCGCGGCGGCGTCCGGGCTCACCGAAGACCAGCGGGCCGCCGTGGAACGTGTGGTGGCCGGGGCGATCGGTCGGGCGGTGGCCGCCGCCGGGGTGTCCGACGGGGTGCTGCGCCGCACATCCGCGGCGCAGCCGCCGGTCTGTGAGGCGGTGGACACCGCCCGGTTCAGCCGGCCGTTGCGGAGCTACGTCATCCCCTCCTACCAGGGCGGCGACGCGGCGGTCGAGGTCCTCGACGACGACGGCGGCGGCGAGCCCGGGGCCGCGGCGAGCCCGCCGGGGCGGACCGAGTCGACCACCGTCTGGTCGCCGGTGACGGCCGAGAACTACGTGCGGACGGCGCTGCGGGCGGTCCGGGTCTCGTCGGTGGCGCCGTCGGCGTCTGGGCTGGTCGGCGTGCTGTTCCTTGGCCCGTCCGGGGCTTACGAGATCGGGGCGGTCCACCCGGGCGAGCAACGGGTGGAGTCGTCCTTCCCGCTCGGCCGGTTCCGCTTCCCCCGCTTCGGCCAGCGCGAGGGTGAAGCGCTCAGCTTCGACCCGGGAGTGGTGTACCGGCTGCGCTGGCAGGGCAGCGCGACGCAGGCCCGGACGGTGGTCACCGACTTCTACGCCGAGTCCTGGCGGCGGGCCGCCGAGCAGGCACACCCCCGGCTACCCGGGCAGAGCGCCGCGGACCACGCCGCGGCCATCACCGACCTGGTGGACCGCGCGCTGGACACCGCCGTCGGCCGGGCCGCCCGCCTGGCCTGCTACCTGCTGCTCACCGGCCCCGGCGGCCGGCGGGACCTGGTCGAGATGGTCAGCCAGCCAGACTGGGCGCTGCCCGGGATGGAGCTCGACCTGGTCCCACTGTCAGAGACCTACCAGCTCGACGACGATGTCATCGTCGTCACCCCGGCCGGCGGCGCGCCTGGGGCGGGAGCGCCTGGTGGCCCGGAGCCAGCCGGCGGACCTGGTGGTCCGGGTGGCCCGGGCGGGTCCGGGGGCACCGCCGGAGCCGGTACCGGGCCGGGCGGCACCGGGACCGGCG
>NZ_CDWTNB010000246.1:0-4948 GCF_977947065.1 Frankia sp. CgJB1 | reverse complement strand
TGCCCGATGCTGCGTTTGGACTTCAAACGTCCTGGCGCGATCGGGCCATGTGAGAATTTACCCGGCCATCCTATGCGTAGGTCTCGGAGCGCTCCTGGTACCCTGGCGTACAGATGTCTGCTCTTCCTGTTCCTGGGTCCGTCTGCGATCCGGACTTCGAAGGCCACACCGATCGCGGAGCCGGCGTGCAACGTGTCGGGGATCGCATTTCACCAGGAATTGCTACCCGATACGGTGGTGATTTTCCATCCCCTGGCCGTCGGCGGCCTCCGTGCCCGGCGGCGGCTGATATACCCGCGACCCGCCGCGGCTCGGTGGGACGCGGTTGCGCGGCAGGTGGCGGAGGTCGCCGACCAGGTCTGTCCGGACGAGGCGCACAGCTATTCTTGATCCTCCTGACCGACGCGCTACGCTCGCCTGTTGTGTCTGATACTGCCGCCACGTCGGCGACCGCGCCCGGATCCGGTGACGTCACCAGATTCGGGTCCCCCGGGCCGGTGAGCTCCGCCGACATCGGTGCCGACTCAATCCCCTCCGCTGTGCGCGTCACCGTGGTAGGTATCGGGGCCGACGGCTGGGCGGGGCTGGCGCCGACGGCCCGTGAGGTGGTGCGCGGGGCGGCCGTGCTGTTCGGCGCCGATCGCCAGCTTGCCCTCGTGCCCGAAAGGATCGACGGCCAGCCCGTCGGAGGCCGGCGGGTGCCGTGGCCGTCCCCGCTGCTGCCGGCCCTGCCCCGCCTGCTGGCCGGGCACGCCGGCACCGGCGGTCAGGCGGGGCGGGGTGAGCTCTGTGTTCTCGCGAGTGGTGATCCGATGTTCTTCGGGATCGGCACCACTCTGGTCCGGCTGCTGGGAGCGCACCGGGTGCGGGTCCTGCCCCATCCTTCGTCGCTCTCCCTGGCTTGCGCGCGGCTCGGGTGGGCCGTGGACGACGTCGACGTGGTGAGCGCGGTTGGGCGCCCCCTCGCGCAGGTGCAGGCCGCACTGGCGCCGCGTCGACGGCTGCTCGTCCTCAGCTCCGACCGGGCCACGCCCGTCGAGCTCGCCACCCTGCTCGTCGGGCGCGGGTACGGCGAGAGCCTGCTGACGGTTCTCGACCGGCTCGGGGGGCCGGACGAGGCGCGCCAGAGCGCCCCCGCCTCCGCCTGGGTCGAGGCCGGTGCCCGGGCCTGGGCCGCCGTGGAGCACCCGGGCGGGGCCGCCTCGGTCGTGCCGCCGGGGTCGGCCGTGCCGCAGGTGCCGTTGCGCGAGCCGGCGGACCTCAACGTCGTCGCTGTCGAGCCGGTGCCCACGCCGTCCGCCCCGCACCGCCCGCGGACGCCGGGCTTGCCTGATGACGCGTTCGAGCACGACGGTCAGCTCACCAGGCGGGAGATCCGGGCGGTGACCCTGGCCCGGCTCGGACCGGTCCCGGGCGAACTGCTGTGGGACGTCGGATCGGGCTCGGGCAGCATCGCGATCGAGTGGATGCGCACCCATGGCACCTGTCGTGCGATCGCGATCGAGCCGCGGGCGGAGCGCGCCGACCGGATCCGGCGCAATGCCACGGCTCTCGGCGTGCCGGCGCTGCGGATCGTGCCCGGCCGGGCGCCCGAGGCCCTGGCCGGGCTGCCGGCGCCGGATGCCGTCTTCATCGGGGGCGGCCTTACGACCCCCGGGCTGCTCGACGCCTGCTGGGCGGCGCTGGGCGGACGTGGCCGGCTCGTCGCCAACGCCGTCACCCTCGAGTCCGAGGCGCTCCTCGTCTCCTGGCACGCCCGCCTGGGCGGTGATTTGGTCCGGTTGTCAGTGAGTCGGGCGGTCCCGATCGGTGGCTTCACCGGATGGCGCCCGGCGAGACCGGTGACCCAGTGGACGGTGTGGCCCGCCACCCACCATCCGTCGGTCCGTCGATCCGTCGAAAATGTGGAGGGTTAAGCACGGCCGGCGGCCTGGAAACCGTGACCAACCCTCCACAGTTTGATTCAGCAGTTCGATTCAGCTGAGCAGGTCCAGCACGCACCGGCCGGCCGGACCGCCGGGGATCGCGTGGTCGGGGGCGGCGAGGTGCCGGTGCCAGAGATCGGCGGCGCCCTGTGTGTCGCCGGCCTCGATGAGGTCGATGAGCGTGGCGTGTATCCGGCGGGTCGCACGGGCGGACGATCGGTCATCGGTGGCGACCGCGGCGAGACTGGTCTCCTCCGGACGGTTGTCGGCACCGGGGTGACCGCCGTGGCTGTTCGTGAGCTCCACGAGATGCTGGAGCATCCCGGTGATCACGGTCAGTGTCTTGTTTCCGGTCAGCTCCACCACGGCCAGGTGAAAGGCGGCCTGGGCCGAGGCGAGCGCGACGGGATGGTCGGCGGCCTCGTCACCCTCGTGGAGGAGCTGGCGTAGCCGGGCGACGTCGGCGGGATCACGCCGTTCGGCGAGCAGCGCCGCGCACGGCGGCTCGATGACGGCACAGGCCTGGTGGACGTCGCCCAGGGCGGCGCCGCGGTGTTCGAGGACGAGACCGGCGTAGCGCGCGGCGACCTCGGGACTCGGGGTGTGGACCCGCGCGCCGCCGTGGGCCCCGCGCCGCACGAAGATTAGCGCCTCCGCCTCCAGCACCCGGAACGCCTCGCGCAGGGTGGGGAGCGAGACCCCGAACTGCGCCATCAGCGTGGGTTCGGGCGGTAGGGCGTCACCCTCGCTGAGCTCGCCGCGGATGATCCGCCGCCGCAGCTGGCTGGCGACGAGTTCCGCGGTCTTGGGTACCCGCACCCGCTGGCCGACCGGGGACGCGGCGGCCGAACCCGGCGTGGCCGAGACCGGGGCGGCCGGGATGTGGGCGGCCGGGACGTGGGCGGGCGAGACCGGGGGCTCCGGGTCCGGGGTGGCCTCCGTGGTGGATGCCCCGGCGACGGACGTGCCCGGGATGGTTCCCGCCGGAGCGGCTGGCCATGCCATGAGCGGTCCTCCTGCACAGCGGGCGTCGATCGTTGCCTAATGATCGTCGGATATCGGTGGACTGTGTGGCATATTTATGCCAACAGACGGCGATTCGTCCGGATTGTCGACATCGTGGCCTCAACATCATGCTTGGCGAAAGGGCGCGCCCGATCCACGGCATGACACCGGCGTGGCCTGACGTGGTAGGGCCTGACGTGGGATGAGTGCACGATGGGTACCGTCTCGCCGGGCTTTCAGGGCCGTCGGCGGTCCGCGCCCCCGCGCCTTCCTCCTGGTCAGTACCTGCGTGAACGCGGCGATCAACATCCTCCGGAGTAGTCACGCGGGCCGAACGGCTTCTTGTCGGCTTGGTCTCGCTTTCAACGGTGATTTCCGATGTATGGTCTATTGGGACATTTCTGGGTCCCGGTGGGGAGCGCCCGCGGACGCGGTCGCCCTGACGATCGACGACGGTCCGCATCCAGTGTGGACACCGCGGATGCTCGACGTCCTGCGCCGGGCTGGACCGGCTGGCCCGCGGGTTGAAGAACGTCACCGACTCCCGCACGGGCACGCGGAAGGGCCGCCGGGGCGGCTTTCCCCGGTTCAAGAAACGCGGGAAGGCCCGCGACTCGTTCCGCTACACCACCGGCACCTACGGTCCGGCTGGGGATCGGCACGTGAAGCTGTCCCGGATCGGCCGGGCAGTGCCGGTCGCCGTAGACGCGCCGCCACCCTCGGTCGCCTCCATGCCCGCGTCGCCTACCAGCGCCGCGACGGGCTGCGCAAGCTTACGACCAGGCTTACGACCAGCCATGACGGCGTGGTCGTCGAGGACCTGCACGTGGCCGGGCTCGAAGACCTGTTCCGGCTGTGGCGGGCGAAACCCAAGCCTCACCCTGTCGGACCGTATCTTCGCCTGCCAGTCCTGCGGGCTGATGATCGACCGTGACGCCAACGCCGCGGTCAACCTGAAGCACCTCGTCGCCGCCAGTACGTCGGAGACGGTAAACGCCCGTGGAGGCGCCCAGCCGTTCAGTCATCGCACACCGGCGCAGATCCGGGCCGAGATGGTCCGCGCCCAGTCGGTCATCGTCGACGCGGGCGGGAAACCGCCCGGCTCTTCCGCGCGCCGGGTGGTGACTGGTCGCCGGCGAGGGTTCATCGGCACCGGGCGGGGCACGTTCCTGGCGTTGGCCACGGAAGGAGCTCCCGATGACCCACGTCGCCGACATCGACTCCCCCTGGTTGGGCGCCTGGCACATTCCCCGCAGCCGGGGTGCGGTCAGTGGTCTGCTGCTGATGCTCTTGGGAGTGTGGGGGGCGCTGATTCCGTTCATCGGGCCGTACTTCGACTTCGCCTTCACCCCGAACAGCGCCTGGACCTGGACGTCGGCCCGTTTCTGGTTGGAGGTGCTGCCGGGTGCCGCCGCGTTCGTCGGTGGGTTCCTGCTGTTGATGAGCTCCACTCGGGGCACTGCCGCGCTGGGTGCGTGGCTCGCGATTGTCGCCGGCGCCTGGTTTGTTGTCGGCCCGACGCTGGCGGGCCCCTGGGACCTCGGCGCGCTCGGCCGGCCGCTCGGTGGGTCCGCCCGGCAGGCGCTCGTCTGGATCAGTTTCTTCTACGGCCTCGGCGCCGTGATCCTCTTTCTCGGTTCGACCGCGTGGGGTCGGCTGAGCGTGCGGGGGGTGCGCGACGTGGCCGCGGCGCGCCGTCAGCGGGAACTCCGGGAGCAGGCGGCCATGCGCCCGGGCCCCCTGGCGGAGCCGGAGGTCTATCCCAGCGACCGCCTCAGTGCCTCGGTCCCGACCGAGAGTGCTCCGACTGAGGGTGCTCCGGCCGAGGAACGCACGGGCGCGTTCGGCCGTCATCGGCGCCGCAGCCACCACTGACGGAAGGATCCGTCAGGGGGAACAGGGGAAGCGTGCGTCTCAGGGCCGGCCGTGCGCCTCAGGGTGGGCTGAGCGTCTCGACCCGGAGTGGTTTCGTGGGTCGGCACCGGCGAAGTCCTGCGTCCAGTAGGTGCCGTACGTCT
>NZ_CDWTNB010000245.1:0-4986 GCF_977947065.1 Frankia sp. CgJB1 | reverse complement strand
GCCTGTGCCTGCGCCCCCGGCAGGCTGCGGGCCGCCACCGAGGTGAGGCCCAGCGCCGGGGCGACCGCCGAGGCGTAGGCCCGGTTGCCCGCCCGGTTGGGGTGGAAGGACTCGTCGATCGGGAGCGTGAGGTTGTTGATCCACGCCTGCCGGTCGCACACGGCGTGGCCGGCGAAGTCGTCCCGGACCTCCACGTAGGTGAAGCCGGCCGCGCTCGAGCGGGCGTCGATGAGCCGGTCCAGCTCGGCCGTGCCGGAGTTGAGCCTCGCCATCTCCCGGCCGGAGAAGAAGGTGGCCCAGGAGCAGTCCTGGCCGTTGAAGAGGTAGGGGTAGCCCGCGACGGCCACCTCGGCGTTGGGCGCTCGCCCGGCGATCTCGCCGTAGACCTGGTCGAGGCGCCCGGGCAGCACCGTCCGCAGGGTGGCCAGGCTGTCGTCGATCTCGCCGTCGCAGTCGCTGATCCACCCGGGCAGCGCGCACTCGGTCAGCACGTCGGCGAACCCGACGTCGTTGCCGCCGATCGTCATGGACACGAGCGCCGTGTGCGCGTCCAGGGTGCCCAGCTGGTCGGCCAGCACGTCGGTGGTGTCGGCCCCCGAGCAGGCCTGGTAGTCGAGGTCGAGGCCCCGCTGACCGGCGAGGAGCGCGGGGTAGCCCAAGGGCGAGCGGTAGCAGGAGTCGGTGCGGGCGTAGGTGCCCGTCCCGGCGGAGAAGCTGTCGCCGAGGGCGACGTAGTCGCCGTCGGAGCTCGCGGCCTGCGCGGGCGCGGCGGCGAGGGTGGCGCCCAGGGCGAGGGTGCAGGTCGAGGCCAGGAGGGTCCGTGTCGTCGTTGACATGAGCACATGCAAGCACAGGCCTCCGACGCACCGCAGGGTTTCGCGCTCCCCTCGACCCTGGCCCGGGCCCGGGTCGTGCCGTAGCCTTCGGCCATGTCGACCCTCGCGCGCCTCGGCACGACGCTGCACGCCCGGCTGATCAGGGCGACGGGCCGGCTCGGCGGCGGCACCCGCGACGGCGCCATCCTCGTGCTGGACCACACCGGTGCCCGGACGGGGCAGGCGCGAGAGACCCCGCTGATGTTCGTGCGCCACGGCCCGGCGTACGCCGTGGTGGCGTCGGCCGGTGGCTCGGACCGCCACCCCGGGTGGCTGCACAACCTGCGCGCTCACCCCGAGGTCACCGTTCACGTGGGTCGGCGGGCCGTCCCGGTGCGGGCACGGGAGGCGGGCCCGCAGGAGCGGGACGAGATCTACGCCCGGTTCGTCAGCATCCACGACCGCTTCGCGGGCTACGAGGCCCGGACCGAGCGGACCATACCGGTCGTCGTGCTCGATCCTCGCTGACCCGACCCACACCCCACCCCGTGGCCGTGTGGACGTCGGGCGGCCGCCGCGAGAGGCTGGGGGCATGGCCGATGTCCAGGTGACCCGGAACGACGACCAGACGAGGTACGAGGCGCGCCTCGACGGCGCGCTGGTGGGGTTCGCCGAGTACCAGCTGACCGACATCCTCGTGGTGTTCACGCACACCGAGGTCGAGCCGGCCGCCGAGGGCCAGGGGGTGGGCAGCGCCCTGGCGCGGTGGGCCCTGGACGACGTGCGAGCGCAGGGGACCCGGACGGTGCTGCCGATCTGCCCCTTCATCAAGGCCTGGATCGACCGGCACCCCGACTACGCCGACCTGCTCTACTCCGGCCGCCAGGCCTGAAGTCCGGCGCACCGCACCACGTCGCCGGGTTGACAACATACAACTGATTGGTTGTATGTTGTCCGCATGGACCACCCTTCCGAGGACCGCGCGGACGCGATGTTCCACGCGCTCGCCGACCGGACGCGACGCGACATCCTGCGCCGCGTGCTGGCCGGGGAGCACTCGGTGTCGGCCCTGGCGTCGAGCTACGACATGAGCTTCGCCGCCGTCCAGAAGCATGTCGCCGTGCTGGAGCGCGCCGGCCTGCTCACCAAGCGTCGCCGCGGCCGGGAGCAGCTGGCCAGCGGCGACGTGGAGGCCGTCCGCTCGGTCTCCTCGATGCTCACCGAGCTGGAGCACCTCTGGCGCGGGCGCATCGACCGCATCGACACCTTTCTCGAGGAGCACTGACATGCCCGTCACCGACGTGACCACCGACACCGCCAGCCGCACCATCACGATCACCGCGGAGTTCGCGGCACCGGTCGAGCGCGTGTGGGAGATGTATGCCGACCCCCGCCAGCTGGAGCAGGTCTTCGGCCCGCCCTCGCACCCGGCGACCTTCGTCGAGCACGAGCTCGCGGAGGGGCGCACCACGAGGTACTACATGACCGGCCCCGAGGGCGAGAGGTACGGCGGTCTCTGGGAGATCACCGGCGTCGACGCCGGTCGCAGCTTCACCTTCGAGGACCGGTTCGCCGACGCCGAGACCTGGTCCGCGGCCGAGGGGATGCCGGTGTCCCGCAACACGTATGCCTTCGAGCAGGTCGACGGCGGCACCCGCGCGACCTTCACCTCGGTCTACGACTCGGCCGAGGGCCTCCAGCAGGTGCTGGACATGGGTGTCGAGGAGGGCGCCACCGGGTCGATCAACCAGATCGACGGGTTCCTGGCGGCCTGAACCCGGCCGGGGGCGGTGGCGCCGGGCGTGCGGGGATCGTCCGTCGACCCCGGCACGCCGGGCACCGCTGCTACCGTGTCCCCTGCTGCGCGAGAGAGGTGGGGCGATGGCGGGGGACGACGAGGTCGTCATGGTGAACAACACCTACAAGGACGCTGTGCGCAGCGCCCGGTCGGCGTGCGTGAGCCCGGCGGCACGGCTGGAGGACGCCCTGCGTGCGGCGCGTCGCGCGATGGACGCCGGGGCCTGGCAGGGCCCCATGGGCGAGGACTTCTCCGGGGAGCTCAACACCTACCGGAGCAGGCTCAACGAGGCCGGACCGGCGGCGCTGGACGACTTCGACCGGGTCGTCTCCGGTCAGCCGGAGCAGGTGCCGTCGACGGCCTGGCAGGTGCGCTGGCAGCGCATGGGACCCCGCTGAGGTCGGCATGGCACTCGTCAGCATCGACATCGGGGCCATGGAGGAGCTCGTCACCGACATGACGTCGGCCCACGACGAGCTCCCCTCCGACGTGAGCACCATCCGCGGCCGGCTGGACCACGTCCTCATCGGCACCGGGTCGGTGGCCCAGGTCGACTTCGGGTCGGCCATCTGGACGTGGATGGGTGACCGCATCCGCGACCTCAACCGGCGTCTGGCCCTGGCGCGCCTCATCGCCGCCAGCACCCCGGGCATACCGGGCGTGGGCGTCGTCGAGATCGACGAGAGCTACGTCAGCGACCTGTCGCAGGCGGAGGTCGACGCCCTGGCCGACGAGGTCGAGGTGCTCATGACGCCGGCGGAGTTCGCCGACCCCCAGGACATCGACCCGCGGCTGCTGGAGATCCTCGCCGAGCACGCCCACGACCCCTACTTCGCCTCCGCCGTCGCGGGGCGGGTCCCGCCCTCGACGCTGGACCAGTACCTCCAGAGCATCTCCTCCTACCGCGAGTTCCACGCGCGGACCCCCGAGGAGGCCACCGACTTCGACGGCCGCTACGACGCCCTGCTCAACGGCCTGGGGATGACCTACGGGCTCGCCTCGCAGGGGGAGGGTGACCTCGAGGTCCCGGGGATGAGCGAGGCGTGGGCGGACGCCATCGAGGACGTCCCGCCGATCAGCGGCCGGGCGCAGCGCCTGTCCTGGTCATCTCGCGGGGCACCTTCTCCACCGACCTGCTCACGACGGTCCACGACCGGATGGTCGACCTGGAGGGCGACGACGGGGCGGACTACTGGACCTCGATGAACTTCGTCTTCGACCCGGACCCGAGCAAGAGCCCCGCCACCAACCTGGTGACGGACCCGTTCGGCGGGCTCTACCAGGGGATGGGCAACAACCCCGAGGCCCTGCGCCAGGTCTTCGCCGAGGGCGGGACCATCACGGTCGAGACCGACGACGGACCGGTCGAGGTGAACGCCCGGCTGTGGGAGACGATGCGCTTCCGCGGGATGGACGAGTATGCCGTGTCCCAGCTGGTCGCCGGGCTGCAGACGGGTCTGGTGGCACCGCCGGTGGAGGGCACCGACGCCTGGCAGCCGGGGCTGGTCGAGGACCTCGAGGGCTCGATCGCGGCGATCGAGCGGGAGGCGCGGATCGCCGAGGAGAACCGGCCGCCGTGGTACGCCCAGGCCGGTCACATCGTCCTCGACGTCCTGGGGATGGTGCCGCTCGTCGGTGAGCCGGCCGACGTGCTCAACGGCCTCTGGTACACCGCCGAGGGCAACTACGTCGACGCCGGGCTGTCCTACGCCGGGGCGGTGCCGGTCGTCGGGTGGTTCGCGGTCGGCGGCAAGTGGGTCAAGCGCGCGCTGACGGTCGAGGAGCTGGCCTCCATCGAGCGGCTGGCCGCCAGCGGCACCGACGTCGGCCGGTTGCTGCCCGGCGGTCGGCTGGCTGCCTCGGCCGACGAGCTGGCCGACGCCGCGAACTTCACCACCGACGCCTTCCTCACCCCGGCCGAGCTGCGCCGCTTCGGGGACCGGCCGTGGTTGCAGAACATGGTGGCGGGCAACAGGTTCGACACCTACATGACCCCGAACTACCCGCACAACCAGGTCTACCTGCAGGCGCCCGGCGGGTCGGGCTACGTGCGGCTGGACAGCTACGTCCCCGGCCAGGAGATCATCTCCCGCAAGCTCACCCAGCTCGGCGACGTGCAGCCGACCACGGCGTTCAGCTACATCGACGAGCTGGTCACGAAGTACCCCGACGGCGCGATGGTCGCCGACGTGCCCTCGACGCAGATGTCTGGGCTCGCGGGTCGTCAGCTGCGGGGCGACATGGTGTTGCAGGTCCCACCCCAGGCGGGCGGCACTATTCCCGACGAGGTCGCCGAGTACGCGTTCGAGAACGGCGTCCATATCATCGACATCAACGGCTTCGACTACACCGCCCACCTCTACCCCTGAGAAG
>NZ_CDWTNB010000244.1:0-5017 GCF_977947065.1 Frankia sp. CgJB1 | reverse complement strand
CTGTGACCTGCGAAGACGCATATTGGCTTGCATTAATTACTTCATTACGAATTCTAAGAGTGGGACCCGGCATTCGACTTGCCAACCCATGGCCCTTTCTCACGCCCCGATGCCCGCACCTCTTTTCCAGCCATTTGCATGACCGAACCCAAACGGAGGAACTATGCGACGCATTGATATACCTGCACCAAGAGTAGGAGAGGAGGCCGCCGAAGGGGGCTTAAAAGTACCCGGAGGTCAGGCGCGCGAGTTGACATGTGTCAGTCTCTTCGCTGGCGGCGGTGGTATGGCACTCGGCTTCGAGCGAGCCGGCCTTACTCATGTGCTGCTTAACGAGATTGATCGGCATGCCGTTGCCACGCTGCGCAGCAACCGGCCCGAATGGTCGGTCAACAGTCTCGACATCCGCGACGTGTGTTTCCGGCACCTGCATGGCACGGTGGATGTTGTCGAGGTCGGGTTTCCCTGCCAGGCGTTCAGTATGTCCGGCAAGCGCCGAGGGTTCGCTGACCCGCGCGGCGGCATGTTCTTCGAGTTCGCCCGCGCGGTGCGCGAGATCCGACCGAAGGTAGCTGTCGCCGAGAATGTAAAGGGGCTCCGCAGCCATGACGGCGGCAGAACACTAGACGCCATGGTGGCCGTGCTGGAGGAAGCCGGCTACCGAGTGGCTTGGCGGATTCTCGGGGCGCACAACTTTGGCGTACCCCAGAAACGCGAGCGCCTGATTCTCGTCGCCCTGCGCCGTGGCACCGGTGGGCAAATCCTGTTCCCGGCCGAACTCGACGGACCCGCGCCGACCGTGCGACAAGTAATCGGTGACGGTCTGGCGGGGCCAGGAGCGCGCTACTCGGCACGCATGGCGTGGATCATTAGCCACGTGCCGGAAGGCGGCAACTGGCGCGACCTGCCCGAGCACGTCTTGCGGGAGTTCCTGCCCAATGGTCCGTACGGGGGCGGCAGCTGTAGCGGCGCGGCCAAGCGGTTGGCGTGGGACCAACCGAGCCCGACCCTGCTGTGCGAACCAACCGCCACAAAACTCACAGGACGCTGCCACCCCTCCGAGACCCGGCCGCTCAACGTGCGGGAGTACGCCCGCATTCAGACATTCCCGGACACCTGGCAGTTCGAGGGCCCCGTGTCGGCCCAGTACCGGCAGATCGGCAATGCCGTGCCCGTGGCGCTGGCCTACCACCTCGGTCGGGCCGCGGTGGCCATGGCTTCAGGCACTTCAACATCCACCGGTTTCAGCGAAGCCACGCACGTCGTAAAGGCCCGGCGACCCATACGCCGACGGGCTGTTACGTCCCCACCAAGCCGCCCTCGCAGCCGGTCGACAGGCCCAACGCGCCCCGGTAGGCGGCGGACGACATCACCGAAGGGAACCGCCCGATGAACGGCATTGCCACCTACCTGCCGTTCCTTGCCGATGCCGTCCTGGGCCTGGTCGTCATCGTCGTCATCCGTTATGCCGACGCCCAGTCCTGGCGCAGCTCCCTGGAGGCATACCGACTGCGCCTGCCGCGCGGCCTGGAGCCGGCGACGGTCGCCGACTGGCTTTCGACGGTGGCGGCCAGCACCCGTTCGCCTGCTCGGTCGCTCCTGCCCTTCCCGCCGGTGGTCGTCGAGGTTGTAGCGACCAAACGCGGTATCAGCCACTACGTGATCGTGCCCCGGAAGTACCGGGGCACGATCTTGGCCGGGTTGCGGGCGGCCCTGCCCGGCGCTCGCCTTGAGGAGGCACCGGAGCACCTGCGTAACCGCCCGGTGTTCGGAACGGCCGCCGAGATCGGCCTGAGTAACGATGTCCAACCGTTGGCCACCGAGCGCGCGGCGCTGACCAATGCCGCCGTCCTGGCTTCGCTGCAACCGCTGCACGGGGACGAAGCCGTCTACCTTCAGTCGGTCATCGGGGGCGCGGAGGCGTCTCGGGTTGTCGCGCCGTCGGTCCCGCCGTTCGCGCCGGCCTTCATGCGCTCGGCCGTGGAGCGGACCAACGCCAAGAACGAACGAGCGGCCCGAACCAAGCAGGCGCTGCCCCTGCTGCGCGGCGTCTGCCGTGTCGGAACTGTTACCGTCCGAGCTGACCGGCGCGGCGCGATGCTCGGCCGGGTTCTGTCGGCCCTGCGGACGTTGGAGGCGCCCGGCGTGTCGGTGTGCCGCTTGGCGACTCCATCGGTGACGGCGGGCCGGCGGCTCAGCGACATCTCGTTGCCGCTGTTCGGCTGGCCGGTGGTCATGAACGCCGCCGAGGCCGTGGGTCTGCTCGGTCTCCCGGTCGGCGACCTGGCGCTGCCTGGGTTGGCCCTGGGTTCGGCGCGGCAGTTGCCGCCGGCGCCGGGCATGCCGAGCGGCGGCCGGGGCACCTCGGTCGTGGCGACCAGCAACTACTCGGGTATGCAGCGGCCGCTCGCGTTGCTGACCGAGGACCGGTTGCGGCACGAGTGGGTTGTCGGGCCGACCGGCACCGGCAAGTCGACGTTGCTCGGCAACCAGATCTTGCAGGACATCGCCGCGCGGCGGGGCGTGGTGGTCGTGGACCCCAACGGTGATCTTGTAAGCGACGTCCTCGCCCGCGTACCGGAGGAGTACGCCGGGGACGTCGTCGTCCTCGACCTGGCCGCCACCGACCGGCCGGTGGGGATCAATTTGTTGCGGCACCAGGGCGGCGAGCACAGCCGGGAGCTGGCCGTGGACAACATCGTCCACACCATGGCCAGCCTCTGGTCCGGTTCCTGGGGGCCGAGGACGAGCGACGTCCTGCGGGCCTGCCTGCTGACCCTCACCCACACCAGGGCGCCGGACAGTTCGGCGTTCACGCTGGCCGAGGTGCCGGAACTGCTGACCAATCAGGCGTTCCGGCGGTTCGTGCTCGCCCAGCCGTCCGTACCGGCTTCGGTGCGGTCGTTCTGGGGCGAGTACGACCAGCGTTCCGACGCCGAGCGGTTGCAGATTATCGGGCCGTCGCTCAATAAGCTGCGCTCCTTCAGCACCCGCACGGCGCTGCGGCTGGCACTCGGGCAGAGCGACGGCTTCGAGCTCGGCGAGGTCTTCAAGGGCAAGGCGGTGCTGGTCGACCTGGCCAAGGGTGCGCTCGGCACCGACACGGCGCAGCTTGCCGGCGCGCTGGTGGTGGCGGTGCTGTGGCAGAAGATCCTTGGCCAGGTCGCGGTGCCGGCCGAACGGCGACGCCCGGCCTTCGTCTACCTCGATGAAGTTCAGGACGTGCTGCGGTTGCCGCTGGACATAGGCGACATGTTGGCCCAGGCCCGGAAGTACAAGGTCGGCCTCATCCTGGCCCACCAGTACCTCGGGCAGCTGCCCGAGGCCGTGAAGACCGCGGTGCTTGGCACAGCCCGCACACAGATCGCCTTCCAGCTGAACGCCTACGAGGACGCCCGGGTGCTGGCCCGGCCGTTCGCGCCCCTGACCGCCGAGGAGCTGCTGGGACTGGACGCCTACGAGATCGCCATGCGTCCGGCTGTCGGCGGCCAGACCCTCGGCGTGGTGACCGGCATAACCGCTCCGTTACCGGACGCCGTGCGCGACCCGGTGGCCCTGGCCACGGCCAGCCGGACTCGATACGGCATGGCCCGTGCCGATGTCGAAGCGGCCCTGACGGCGCGTATCACGGTTGCCGATCCGAGCGGGGCAGGCGGACGCATGGGCCGGCAACGGCGCGGAGGGACGTCATGAACGCGCGGACCGTGGTCACTGGCCGCCGCTACCGCGCTCCGGTCGCTGCTCCGTTCGGCGCTCCGGTCGCGTTGAGTGCCGCCGGGCTGTCTTCCCTGGTAGCGGCCCCGTGGAGGCAGCTAACGTCGCCGAATGCTTCCCCTCATTCGGAGTGTTCACTATGACCCCGGCCGCCCACCCCACAAAGCGTGTCCGCTCGGCTCATGTCGAGCGGGTGCAGGAACGGATGGCCGAGCGGGACCGGCAGATCGTGGCGGACGTGGAGCGGCTGAGGTTGACGACCGGTGCGCAGATCGAGCGGCTGCACTTCGCCAACATCGCGCCCTCGGCGCGGGGGTGAGTGCGGCGCCTGGTGCTGGCCCGGCTCGTCAAGTGGCGGGTGCTGACGACCTTGGAGCGGCGCATCGGCGGGGTGCGGGCGGGATCTGCCGGGCTGGTCTTCGCGCTCGGCTCCGCCGGCCAGCGGCTCATGCAGCTCGACGCGGCCAGGCACGAGCAACCCGCGCGGGTGCGGCGGCCCGGCACCGTGACCGAGCGGTTCGTGGCACACACCCTCGCAGTCAGCGAGTTGTACGTGGCGTTGCGGGAAGCCGAGCGACGGACACCGGGCCTCGTCGTGGAGGCGTTCGACGCCGAACCGGCCTCGTGGTGGCCGGACGGGTTGGGCAGCTGGCTGAAGCCAGACGCCTACGTGGCGCTGGCGTCGGCTGACTTCATCGACCATCTGTGGGTCGAGGTCGACCGGGCCACGGAAAGCCTGCCGACGGTCGGCAGGAAGCTCCGGGCGTACCTGGACTTTCTCAACCGCGGGCAGCTTGGACCGGCGGACCTCATGCCCCGAGTACTGGTCACCGTGCCGAACGAAGCGCGAGCCGAAGGTGTGCGACGGGAGATCCGGCGCCTGCCGGCGCCGGGTGACGAGCTGGTCAGCGTCGCGCTGCATGGTCAGGCCGCCGAGTCTCTGGTGGCGGGCCTGCTCACGCCGGACGGGTCGCCATGAGCGCGGAACTGGAACCGGCGGCGGGCGGACCACGGCGCCGGGACTGGTGGGTAGCCGCGGGCATGGCGGTCACGGCCGTGTCCGCCGCCGTCAGCTCGTTCTCGGGACTCCGGAGCCTGGCTGCGGTAACCGGGTGGCCGGCGTGGCTCGCGCCGCTGTTGCCACTAACTGTCGATGCTTTCGCGGCTACGGCCACCCGCGTATGGCTCGCCAGTAACACCCGCTCAGCGCGAGCCCGCCGGTTCGCCCGGTGGAACGCGCTGCTCGCGGTCGGGCTGTCCCTTATCGGCAACGGAACCTGGCACCTGGCCACGTCCCAATGCC
>NZ_CDWTNB010000243.1:0-5082 GCF_977947065.1 Frankia sp. CgJB1 | reverse complement strand
CCCAGACGCCCGGACCAGACCCCGGGAATGCTCGGCCCGCAATGGCGCAAGAGCATCCACGACTTCTACAGCTACAGCGGCGCGACCGCCCTCGCCGGCATCCCGACCAAAGAGCTGTTCACCTTGTTCCCGAAGAAGCCAGCGAAGTTCCCGAAGAAGCCAGCGAAGAAGATGGCCTACATCGCCGGCCTGCCCAAGCCGCACGGCTGCGTCTGACCGCCCGGCCCGGAATGAAAGGCACCGCCATGACTGTCACCGCGCCCGCGCCCATCGAACCGGCGCCGGCTGCCGTCGTCCCCGATTTCGGCGACGAGAGCACCGGCCGCAAGCTGGCCATCATCTGTTCCAAGGGCACCCTCGACATGGCCTATCCCGGGCTTGTCCTTGCCAACGCGGCGTTAGGAGCAGGGGTGGAGACCCACCTATTCTTCACCTTCTGGGGCTTCGACATCATCACCAAGTCCAGGATGGGTGACCTGAAGTTCACCCTGCTCGGCAATACCGCCTCGCACATGCCGCAGGGGCTGGGCGGCCTGCCCGGCATGACAGCGATGACGACGCACGTGATGAAGAAACAGATCGCCGACGTCGGCGTGCCAGAGGTGCCGGAGTTCCTCGAGCAGATCGTCGCCTCCGGCGGCCATCTGTGAGCCTGCCGCATGTCCGCCGACATGATGCACCTCGACGAATCCGATTTGTATGAGGACGTCGAAGGGATCATCAGCGCCGCGGACTTTATTGAGAAGACCGACGGCGCCCAACTGCTGTTTATCTGACACGGGACCGAGGGCCGCCTGGCAGGGGACCTCGGGTGAGAGGCGATCGCAACGTTCGAGGCGACGTTCCCTGGATGCCGGGAAAGGCCGGTTGGCCGGCCTCGGCCCCGGTCGAGTCCTGGCCGGCGTTCGCGGTCGTGTCGCCGTCACCACGCCCGAGTCCTCTGAGCCGCCGTGGGATGGCTCTCACCCTACGGTGCCGATCGGTGCGGCGAGGGCGGCGAGGGCGGCGTCGAGGCGGGCGCCGGCCTCCTTCGCCACCGGTTCCAGTTCGTCGTGGCCGGTGACGGTGACCATGATCCGCGGGTCGAGGGCCTCGACCACGGTGCCACCGTCGGCGGCGCGGACGACGACGTTGCAGGGCAGCAGCAGGCCGATCTGCCGGTCGACGTCGAGAGCCCGGTGGGCGGCCGGCCCAGATCGCGCCCGACGAGCATACCGCCGTCCTGCTCGGCGGCGCGGCCGCGGAGAACATCGACCTGCACACCCTGCTGTCGGACCGCACCCCGCTGGTGCTCGGGGTGGTGCTGGGGATGGGTTTCCTGCTGCTGTTCGTGGTGCTCGCCGCGCCGCTGGCAGCCGCCCTCGGGGTGGTCACGAACCTGCTCGCGACCGGTGCCACGTTCGGCGTCGCGAAGCTGGTTTTCGCCGACGGGCACGGCGCGGGCCTGCTGGGTTTCACCTCCCAGGGGTTCCTCGACGCCTGGGGGCCGATCTTCTTCTTGGCAATGATCTTTGCGATCTCTATGGACTACACGGTGTTCCTGCTCGCCTCGGCCAAGGAGCACTGGGAACGCTCCGCCGATCCACGGGAGGCGATAGTCGGCGGGCTCGCTCACTCCGGTCGGGTCATCTTCGCGGCAGCCGCGGTGATGGTTGCGGTGTTCTTCACCTTCGCGCTGTCCGGACCGCTGCCGCCAAAGGAGATGGGCGTCATCCTCGGCATCGCCGTGCTGCTGGACGCGGCCCTCGTCCGCCTCACCTGCTACCCGTCCTGCTCCGGATCATCGGACGGGCCGCCTGGTACAGCCCGATGTGGCTGCGCCGCGTTCTACCCACTGTCACCTTCGCCCACTGACCGAAGCGATCGCGTCCCTAGGCCGGCTACCCGCCGCCGGCCTAGGCACGACATCTGCCGAGGGTCACGCGAGGGACAGGAACAGCTTTTCCAGTTCCATCTCGGTCATCGGTGCCGCCTCGCCGCTCTCACGCGCGGCCAGGCACTGTTGCATCCCGGACACTATGATCTTAAATCCGGCCCGGTCCAGAGCTCGGGAGACCGCGGCAAGCTGGGTGACGACGTCAGCGCAGTCGCGACCATCCTCGATCATGCCGATTACGCCGCGGAGCTGACCCTCGGCGCGCCGCAGGCGCCGAATCACATCCGCCATCGCCGTCTCGTCGACCTGCATCCCGACCTCCATATCCCGCACCAGGTGACCGCAGGCGCTGCCTCCAAGATACCATCCCGGGTATACATCGGGTGACCTCACCCGCGATCAGACCTTTCGGGATCGTCGCCGCTGGTTGTGGCTGGTTGTGGAGGACCTGGCGGGCGAAGGTGAGCTGTACCTGTCCAGCCGGCAGATCGCCGAGGCGCTCAATGCCGAGGGCTGCGCCCACCCAAGCGCACCGACCGCTTCGGCCCCGGCCAGGTCCTCACCCCGACCCGCCGGCTGGGCATCGGGGTCCGCCACCCTCGCGGCGCCCGCACCGCGCTAACCGGCCTGGGACCACACCGGTACTCGGTGACCGAACTCGCCGTAGCCCTCCAGCAGGCCAACCGCTACCCTCTACACCTGGATCTACCGGGGGTGGATCACCGCGCAGCGCCACCCGGATGGCAGGTCCTGGGTCATCATCGCCGATGACGCCGAGATGCAGCGGCTACGCGAGCGCCGGGCCCCCGGGCCACTACACCCGCCGGGTACCCCGATAACCGACGTTTCGTCGGCTGCTTCGCATCGAGTCGGACGGGACAAGAGCCAAGCGGGCACACCACGTCGGTGGAGGGGTAGGCTGCAGGTGTTGCTTGTTCTTCCGTGCGTGACCTACGCAGAGAACGGCACGACTGGACCACGGCACCGGCCGGGGTCTGGGGCGAGGCCGGTACGCGAAGGACGCTTACCGGGAGCGCGGCAAGGAGAAATAATCGTGGCGCAGGGTACCGTCAAGTGGTTCAACGCGGAGAAGGGCTTCGGATTCATCTCCGTCGACGGTGGCGGCCCGGACGTGTTCGTCCACTACTCCTCGATCGTGGCGGACGGCTACAAGTCCCTGGATGAGGGCCAGAGCGTCCAGTTCGAGATCGTGCAGGGCCAGAAGGGACCGCAGGCGGACAACGTCCAGCCCGTCTGAGGCCGTACCACCCCCAGCCTTACGCGTCGGCGCGCGGCTCCCGCGGGAGCCGCGCGCCGATCTTGTGTTGGTCGATGTTGTGTTGGCAGGCCGGTAGTCTCACCGCCGTAGTTGACCGACGCCGTCGGCGGGCACCGCGCGATCATGGCTCATGTACACCTGATGAGCGACCAGATCAGCGCCCGGGCAACTGAACCACGGTGATGAAGAAGTCGTCGATGAACCGGACGTCGTCTACGAACCGGTCGAAGTCGACCGCCTTCGTCACGTAGGCGTTGGCGTGCAGGTTGTAGCTGCGCAGGATGTCCTCGGCAGCGTCCGAGGTGGAGAGCACCACGACGGGGATACGTCGCAGGTCGGCGTCGGCCTTGACCTCGGCCAGGACCTCGATGCCGTTGCGGCGCGGCAGGTTGAGGTCCAGCAGGATCAGGTCGGCCGTAGGGGCCTGTGTGAAGGGCTCCTCCCGGCGGAGGAACGCCATGGCCTGGATACCGTCGTTCACGACATGCAGCCTGCCGTTGATCCGATCATCCGCGAACGCTTCGCGGGTCATGAGGACATCCCCCGGGTCGTCCTCAACCAGCAGTACGTCGAACGGGTCCGTACGGACACTCGCCGTCATCTGGATACCTCGAAGTAGAGGCCGCCATCGCATGGCAGCCGGACGAGAAGCGGGGGTAGGGACGAGAGGCGGAGTAGGGACGAGAGGCGGAGTAGGGACGAGAAGCGGGGACAGGGCGGACCGGACGATCAGCGCCCACCGCGGGGGACGGCCGCTCCTCGAGAGCGTGAGCGGGGTCGCGAGCAGGCGCAGGCGGAGCCCGTCCGGCCCGGAACGGTAACCGGACATCCCGGAATCGATGCACGGACTTTGACGATGTCTGACGGTACGCCAACGGAAGTGGTCTGTCGCCCCCCTAACAGGGACAAGTCCAAGGACAAGCCGAGGCTCACCGTTTTCGGCCTCGCCGCGACCGCCCGGGCACCCACGACCGCCCGGGCACGAGGCCGGACTTCGGCCGCCGTTCCCGGCGTGGCGGTTCCCGGTCGCCTCCGGCGGGAAGGCAAGGGCCATGAGCTCCGGCAGCCCGGTCCAGGACGAGATCCGCCCGCATGCCCGCGAACTGCGTCGGCTGATCCCGGACGTATACCGGGGACTCGGCGCTCTGGGCGACGCTGCTCTCCGTGACGGTGCCCTGGACAGCTGCACGAAGGAGCTGATCGCACTGGCGCTCGCCGTGAGCACCCAGTGCGACGGTTACATCGAGACACACGCCCACGGCGCCGTCCGGCATGGTGCGACCTGCCAGGAAGCAGCCGAGGCCATCGGGGTGGCACTGCTGATGAACGGCGGGCCGGCGTCGGTCTACGGCCCGCGCGCGTTCGTCGCCTTCAGGCGTTTCCGCGCCGAGCGGCACGAGGCGGGGGACGGTACGGCGCCGCTCGGCCACGTAACCCCGGCCTCGCCGGGACACGCTCCATCAACCGGCCAGGTTCAGCCCCCCGACAACACCGACGTCTGAACCGGCGGCAGAGGACCCGCCGCGCCGACCACCTGGCGGATGGTGGTATCCGCAGACCGTCTTCATGACCGGCTGAGGACACGTCGGCGCGGGTGCCGCCGCCATCCGGCGGGCGCCCCGGACGGCCCAGATACAGACAAAGAAAATCTCATGGTTAAAAATATCCCTGGAGATTTCCTCGCTCCCGTTTCGGACCATCGAAATTCGTTGCTCCACGGACGAGTTGTTTACCTATCCTTTACAGTTCCACCCACCTCGGCCGGCGACATCCTGTTACGATTTCCCCGTGACTGAAGGCGAACGGGGAAGAAGAATCCGATGACGTTTGTCGTCCTGTCACCCTGCATTGATGTCAAGGACACCGCCTGCGTGGAGGAGTGCCCGGTCGACTGCATCTACGAGGGCGGCCGCAAGCTGTACATCAA
>NZ_CDWTNB010000242.1:0-5116 GCF_977947065.1 Frankia sp. CgJB1 | reverse complement strand
CCCTCGGGCCGGTTCGGCAACCACGCACCGTCAAGGGCGGCCGGGCGTTTTCTCGATCGTTTTCCCGGCGTCCCGACCGGCTGTCGGTACGCAGCGGACAGGCGTTCTGCCCGCCTTTTCTGCTGGTGGATCCAGTCCGCTGGTGGATCCAGCGCCGATCGGCGCCCGTGTCCCGGCTACGGTGATATCGGGTCGAAATCTGGTCCGGCTGTCGGTCGAGCGTTCGCGGAGCCCGCGCGCGAAATGCCTTCGGTGATATTAGATCGCGTGGCGGACCATAGCCAATTCTGCCGAGGAACCCGGGTCGGAGCGCCGTCGTCTCCCTCGAGTGCGGCGCGCGGATATTTCTTCACCCCCACGCCGGTGGACCGGAAACGTCACGGTGACGGGGACGGAGACGGCGCGTGGCGTCCCGCCGCTCCGGGCCCGTTGCAGCCGGCCCGTCCGCGGCAGATCCGGACCGGTTGCGGACTCCTCATGACACGCCATAGACGCTGGCTGCTTCGCCTGGTCAGGGCCTCGGCCCGGAATCGGGTCGGGTGCCCGCCCCGGGTCCGCAACCGCGGCCTGGTCCGATCATCCGCCGGATGCGGCGGCCCTGCGGCCCCGTCGGGGCCAAAGGCCTGGAGATTGCGGGACCTGTGGCCATTGCGGGACCTGTGGCCATAGCCGGAACGGTGTATCCGTCCGTCCGTCCGGTATGGCCGGCCGGGTGATCGACCCGACGCGCATCGTATTGAGCCGGTCCTGCCGACCGAGGGCGCCGTTGCCTCCCGGCAACGGCGCCGGCCGAATCCCGCGATGCGAGGGGCATGCCTCGGCTGGTCGCCTTCGCTTCAAGCTTCGGCTCAAGCCTTGGCGCCGAGATTATCACTATACGTGTCTTTGGAAGGACATTAGCGTTATTCCATCGTACGCGCCGGTGCGGCGTGACCGGTGCGGCTTCACCGGACGGCGCAGGTGCTCCCGGGCGTCAACTCACCGTCATCGCGCCGACGGGTTACTAGGAACGATGAGCTACTCATGGGGCTGTTTATATGGCTACCTCGTACTGGCCCGGATTGGGGACGTCGGTAGGCGGCGAGCTGACCCGGCCGGATCGGGGCACTCTCGGTACCCCGATCGGGGCAGGCTGACGAGCCCAACGTGTCGGTTAGGCCCCGCCGGTCGGGCGTCCTCGATGCCGCGCGATTTCGAGTGCCTTCTCGGGGCACGCCGACGTCGAGGTCCCCGATGGGCGGACCGTGATGAGGAGGACATCATGCCGATCAATGACGCTGGGTTCGACTGCGGCCGAGCGGCGCAGTTCTCCCACGACGTCGTCGTGGGAGAACTGCTCGAACAGCACGCCCGCATCCGCGAGCTGTTCGCGGACGTGAAGTCGGCGACGGGCGAGCACAAGCGCCGGGCGTTCGACGAGCTGCGGGCTTTGCTCGCCGCGCACGAGACCGCCGAGGAGATGATCGTGCGGCCGGTTACGAAGAAGATCGACAGTCGGGTGGCCGAGGCGCGCAACCACGAGGAGGACGAGGCCACCCGCACGCTGCTGGCGCTGGAGAAGATGGATGTCGGTAGCGCCGAGTTCGATGCGAAGCTGGCGGACTTCGAACGGGCCGTTGTCGACCACGCCGAGCATGAGGAGTTCCCCCGGGTGCACGCAGCCTGCGACGCCAGGCAGCTGGAAAGCATGGGCCATCGGCCCCGGACGGCGGAGAAGTTCGCTCCCACCCATCCGCACCCGTCAGCCGCCGGTTCGACCGCCAAGCAGTGGACGGTAGGCCCAATCGCCTCGATCATCGACCATGTCCGGGACGCCGTGAAGTGACGCGGCGGGGTGCCGTGACCTGACGCCGTGCGGCTTGCGGGCGTTGCGGTGCCGCCGCGGCGGACGGTCGCGCGGCGTCCGGGACCATCCGCGGTTCGGCAGCCCCGGGCGTCAGCGTCGGCACGGCAACCCTTCTGGAACAGGACGCCTTCTGGAACAGGACGGATGGCCGGCTCTCCGGACGGTCGGCTCAGGCGTGGGTTCCGCCGTCGGCGAGGGAGAGCGCGGCGGTCAGCGGATGGGCCGCCGCGCTGAACGCCGCCATCTGGTCGACCGACCAGGGGCTCAGCGCCCAGGGCGCGGCGGCGGCTACCCGGCGGTAGTCGTCCCACTCGACCCAGCGCCACTCGACCACCTCGGCCGGGTCCGGATCCGGGTCCCCGAGCGCCCGCGCCACGTAGACCGGGCAGACCTCGTTCTCCACGAGACCGTCGGCGGCGGTGGCGCGGTAGGCGAAGTCCGGCAGCGCGCAGTGCAGGTCGGTCAGCTCCAGGCGGAGTTCCTGGCCCACCCGGCGCTCGACGGCCCGCGCCAGGTCCTCGCCTGGGCGGGGATGCCCACAGCAGCTGTTCGTCCATACTCCCGGCCAGGTCCGCTTGTCGAGCGCTCGGCGGGTGACGAGCAGCCGGCCGGCCGGGTCGAAAAGGTAGGACGAGAACGCCAGGTGCAGGGGGGTGTTGAGGCCGTGCACGGCGATCCGCGGCGCCGTCCCGCAGGGGCGGCGTTCGGCGTCGAGGAGCACGACCTCGTCGGCGGCGGGCGGGACCGGCGCGGTCTCACGCGACACCGTCTGTGGTGACGCCGCGTCACGCGGCACCGTCACGACGTCGGAGTCGGATCCTTGCGGGCTCACTGGTGGGCCTCACTTTCCGGTCGAAGGTCCAGTTTCCACTCGAAGGTCCAGTCGCTGGTCCGGTCGGTGTGGGGTGGGCGCGGGTGGCTGTGGGGCGGGCGCCGGCGACGCTGTCGCCCAACGCGCACGTGTCGTTTTCCTCCACCGGGATCCAGTCGCCACATACCCATCCTCCCCTTCCTCCCCATCCTGCCCGCCGGCGCCGGTCGGCCACGTCCACGTCCGGGTAACCCCGGCCGTACCCCCGCCCCGGCATGGGCGATTGCTGGTTCCGATCAAGGTAACGATGAGAGTGTGGGCGTGGCGGAAGGACGATCACCTGCAGGTTTCCGCCGCCCGCCAGTGCCCGCCAGTGCCCGCCGTGCCAGCAGAGGATCGAGGATGACGGACATGGACCTGTCAGCCACCCTGAACAGCCTTGTCAGCAAGGGGGTGAGTGGTCGGGCCCCGACCCGGGACGAGGCCCTAGCCGTCCTGCGCAGTGACGACGACGAGCTCATGGATGTCATCGCCGCCGCCTACCGGCTCCGGTGGAGGTACTTTGGCAGGCGTGTCAAGCTGAACTTCCTGGTGAACCTCAAGAGCGGGCTCTGTCCGGAGGACTGTTCCTACTGCTCGCAGCGGCTCGGTTCGAACACGGGAATCCTGAAGTACACCTGGCTCAAGCCCGAGGAGGCCGCCGCGACGGCCGGTGCCGGCATCTCGGGCGGTGCCCGCCGGGTGTGCCTGGTCGCGAGCGGCCGCGGGCCGACGGACCGGGACGTCGACCGCGTGGCGGACACGGTCGGCGCGATCAAGACCGCACATCCGGGCGTGGAAGTGTGCGCGTGCCTCGGCCTGCTGTCCGACGGGCAGGCCGCACGGCTGCGGGCGGCCGGTGCGGACGCCTACAACCACAACCTGAACACAGCCGGTGAGAAGTACGCAGACGTCTGCACGACGCACACCTACAACGACCGGGTTGACACGGTGCAGGAAGCCAGGCATGCCGGCCTCTCACCCTGCTCGGGCATCATCGCCGGCATGGGGGAGAGCGACGAGGACCTCGTCAACGTCGTCTTCGCGCTGCGGGAGCTGGCCCCGGACTCCATCCCGGTCAACTTCCTCATGCCATTCGAGGGCACGCCCCTGGGCGCGGAGTGGAACCTCAACCCCCGGCAGTGCCTGCGCATTCTCGCCATGGTCCGGTTCGTCAACCCCACGGCCGAGGTGCGGCTCTCGGGCGGCCGGGAGATTCATCTCGGCTCGATGCAGCCCCTCGCCCTCTCGGTGGTGAACTCCATCTTCCTCGGTGACTACCTGACCAGTGAGGGCCAGGAGGGCCACCAGGACCTGAAGATGATCGCCGAGGCGGGATTCACGGTGGAAGGTCTCGACGCCGACACCGATACCGAGGCGGCTGTGGCCGCGGGCGCGGGCCCGGAGCGGGTCGCGCTGCGTCAGCGCGGTGCCGGCACCGCCCTGCCGCCCAACGCCTGATCCCGGCATCCACCGCCCGGCCGGCGGATGATCAAGTGGACGTTCGCCTGGCTGGGCTGGCCGGGCCCGGTATGCCCAGAACGAGCATGAGTGCCTGGGCCTCGGCGACCAGATCTGGTTCGAAAGAGCGGTCCCGCGTGGGGCAAGGCGCGATGCCCCCTGCCCTGCGCGCGTAAAATATTTCAGTACAGGGTATTGCTCGGTGCGCTCGGTGCGCAGAGTCCGAGGGAGGTGAGGGTATGGCCGAGAACGTCCATGATGTTGCCACCTTCATCCTCGCGCGACTCGGGATGATGGCCACCTGGCGTTTGCAGAAGCTGGTCTACTACTCGCAGGCATGGCATCTCGCCAACCATCGCGTGAATCTCTTCGACGAAGAGGTTCAGGCCTGGTCGAACGGTCCGGTGGTATGGGCGCTCTTCGAGAAGCACCGCGGCTGCTTCTGCGTCAGCTCATGGCCAGCGGGGGATCCCCGTCGACTCGGGCCCCAGGCGACTCGGACCATCGAGTGGGTGCTGCAAAAGTACGGGTCTTTCAGTGGCGACGAACTGTTGCGGATGACGCAGGTGGAGGCGCCGTGGCGGCTGGCGCGTGCAGGGTTGCCGGAGGGGGAGTCGTCTAACGAGCCCATAGAGCCAACGATCATGGCGGACTACTACGCTTGGCTGAGGATATCAGTCGACAAAGCCGTCTCGGCTGCGGTCGGCAACGCGCGTCTGGAGGGCCACGAGTTCTCGCCTGATACGCAGGCTCGACTCCGGCAGGTAGCGTCAGGGACGTGCACAGCCGATGAGGCTGTCGCGGAAATGCTCGCCCGTCATAGGGGGCGCGGCCTCGACCAGTGAGCGACCCGTACTGCTGGCCGGGCACCGAGTGCCTGCGGAACCGGCTCGACATACATGATCCTGATGCGCTCGCCGACATCGAACAGCAGATCTCCGGCCTTCGCTACGCTGAGC
>NZ_CDWTNB010000241.1:0-5167 GCF_977947065.1 Frankia sp. CgJB1 | reverse complement strand
GTGGAACTACATGTTCACTTCCCGTAGACCCGACATAGAATAATCAAGTTATTTCAATGCAAATCCAAACCTGGTAGCAGATGACGACAAGACCTGAGTCAGACCAGGTCTGTCCGCCTTGTCCCCCCAAACTTGCCCCCCCAAAAAAACGCCAGGGGACGCGTCAGGTGACGGCCAACGCGCGGCGCCGGGCCTGGCGCAGCACCTCCACCTCGCGGGGCGCGCCCAACGGCGGCAGCGGACCGTGGACCCAGCTCAGCAGGAAATCGGCGAGGGCGGGGTTCTGCGCGAGCACCGGCCCGTGCAGGTAGGTGCCGATGACCCGGCCATCCACAATGCCGTCCGTTCCGCCGTCACCGTCACCGGTCCCGAGCCGGACCGTACCGAGCGGGATGCCGTTCGCGCCGGGCAACCGCCTCGTCCGCCCGGCGTGATTCTCATACCCGTACAGGGTGGGCAGGCCGAGCCGTGCGTCCGGTTCCACCACGATGTCCCCGACCGCACGCGGCGGCGGCGCGTCCGACGGGCCGAAGGAGCGACGGGTCTCCACGCCGACGAGATTCAGCCCCTCGTGGATCTCCCCACCGGACGGGAAGGTCGCGCCGATCACCTGGTAGCCGGCACACACGGCGAGCACCGCCGCTCCCGAGCTCACCGCTCGCCGGATCGCCCGGTTCTGCCGGATGCCGTCCGCCGCGAGGACCTGCGGTGCGTCCTCACCCCCGCCGAGCAGGTAGATATCACAGCTCTCGGGCACCGCCGACCCCGCGGGAACGTTCACCACCTCGACCGGCAGACCACGCCAGCGCAGGCGCTGGGACAGCACGATCGCGTTACCGCCATCACCGTAGGTACCGAGCAGCTCGGGGTAGATCAGCGCGATCCTGGTCACCGAGCCGCCCGTCATCGCGTGGATCCCCTCATTGCGTCACCAACCTCACCGCGTACACAACCTCGCCGCGTACACAACCTCGCCGCGTGGACCTCACCGCGTGGACCTCACCAGCAGATCGCGAAACGCCGTGTAGTTGGCGACGACGTCGACCACCTTCTCGTTGGCGGCCAGGGCCGCGTCCTCCGCGCTGGCATACACGCTGTGCGGCACCTCCGCATAGGCCAGCCGCACGCTCATGTCCTCCTTACGCTCCCCGGTGACCAGCACCTGCCTGCCGGCGAGCCGTTCGAACGGCACGTCCCAGATCCAGGACGGATCCCGCCCGTCAGCGGTCTGGGAGTTGAAGTCGATGACGACAGGCCGCGGCAGCGCGTCCGCCAACAGCTCCATCATCTCCACCCAGCCGGCGGGGTTCTTCGCCAGCAGCAGCCGGCCTCGGTGGCCCTCCTCGCCGAGCGCCACCTCCTGATAGCGACCCTGCACATCGCCCAGGCCGGTCATGGCCGCAAGCGCATCCTCGATCTCGACGCCGAACTCCCGGGCCGCGGCGGCGGCCATCGCCGCGTTACCGAGGTTCACCCGTCCGGGCAGATCGAGCCGGGCCGCGATGGTGCGGCCGTACCAGAGCAGTTCCCGGGAGCCGGTGACCGCGACGATCGGCTCGGGCCTGGCCAGCCCGCACTCGGACCACCAGCCACTGCTGTTGCGGTACAGCAGCCGGGCGCACTGCGGGCAGACCATCGCGTCCGCCGTCCAGTTCTGCCCCGCTGACACCCAGACCTGCCGGTGCCAGCCCGCCGCAGCCCAGGCCACCAGGGGATCATCGACGTTCGCGACCACCGTCGTGTCGCGCAGCTCCGAGCCGAGCTCACGCCACATGGCGGCGATGCGCCGCGTCTCGTTGGACCGGTCGAGCTGGTCGCGGCTGATGTTCAGCAGCAGGACCACCCGCGGCGAGATCTCCCTGGCCACCTTCGGCAGCCAGATCTCGTCCACCTCGAGAGCCGCCGCCGCGTCGAACGGCGGCCGGGACAGCGCGGCCAGCACCCCGGGCGCCATGTTCGCCCCGCCGCTGTTCGACTTGACCGGCCCCAGGGTGCCCAGGGCCCGGGCAAGCAGCCGCGTGGTGGTGGTCTTGCCGTTGGTGCCCGACACGCAGGCGGTCATCCGGTGGGAGCCGACCTCTGCGAGCGCCCCCGGGGACACCCGCAGCGCGAGCTTGCCACCGATCATCTCGCCGGAACCACGGCCGAGCCGGCGTGACGCCTCGGCCGCCAGACGTTCAACGGCGAGCGCGGCCTGGGTCCTGGCGGTGAACCGGCGGGGGATTGATGTCGTCATCGCGGTTTCTACAGTGCCACGACGGCACCGGGCGGCGAAGCCCGCCCCGTCTTCCGTTCCGATAGATCCCGGTCCAGTCCCCGGTCATCGGCCCGGTACCACCCGGTAGCGCCCCCGGACGGGGGTTTGTTCCGGCCGGACATTACCTCACGTGAGCTGGCGTTACCCATAGTCCGCCAGGGAAGGTGTCGACCGGACCACCGTGGCGGAATCGACGCGGCATCGCGGTAGAACTCACCCGACGGGGTGAACCGGAATACCCACGGCCGCCCCCACAGGTGAGAATCACAGGTGGAACACGGCTGGTCGGCGCGGGTGCGCCGGTTCGGCCACCGGGGGCCGCGCCGGGCGGGCATTCCGGACCGGCACGGCCGGCACGGGTCCGCCGCGCGGTTGCAGAAGGGACGTGAGGGCGCACAGTGACCACGAAGGCAATCGCGATCACGCAGGTACACGGCCACTGGTCGGTGCACGATCTCGACCCGACCGACGCCGACGACCTCGACGCCCTCACCGACATGATGCGGGATCTGGGTGACGGCCCCGTCATCGCCTTCATCGAGGAGGACGACGAGTACCTCGCGGTGGTCTGCGTGCGTCCCGACGACCCGGATCCGCAGGTCTTCCTCTCTGATCGCCGGGTCCTGGTGACCTCCGATCTCGCCGAACGCCTGTTCGCCGACACGCTGCCCTCGATGGCGGGGCTGATCACCGCGGACGACGAGGATGACGCGTCCGCCGTCGCCCATGCCGCCCCCGTGGGCGATCTCGATCTACTCGGCGATCTGGGCACCCCCGCGGAGGCGTTGTTGGAACTGATCGGCGAGGAGGGGATGCTGCCGGGCGATGTGATCAGCGCGCTCAGCGAACGGGCCGGGGCGGGGGAGATCCTCGACGACGCACGTGGCTGAGCTCACCGGTCCGGCTAATCCGGGATGACCGATCCCGACGAGTACCCCCGGGCGGGCGCTCCCGCCCGGCTGAGCGGTCCGCCCGGACCAGGCCGCTTCCACGAGGCGATGGGGCTCGCCCTGCGCGAGGCCCGCCTGGCCCCGGACCACGCCGATGTCCCGGTGGGTGCCCTGGTGGTGACCGAGGACGGCACGGTGCTCGGACTCGGGCACAACGAGCGGGAACGCGGCGCCGATCCCACCGCCCACGCCGAAATGATCGCCCTGCGGGCGGCCGCGCGCCGGACGGGTTCCTGGCGGCTACCGGGAGCCACCCTCGTGGTCACGCTGGAGCCCTGCACCATGTGCGCGGGGGCCCTCGTGCTCGCCCGGGTGGACCGCCTCGTCTACGGTGCGGTCGACGAGAAGGCCGGGGCGGTCGGCTCGCTCTGGGACGTGGTGCGGGACCGGCGGCTCAATCATCGACCCGAGGTGGTTGCCGGGATTCGCGCCGGCGAGTGCGGCGCGCTCCTGGCGGAGTTCTTCGCCGCGCGCCGACGCCCGGCGGGGCGCTAGCCGGCACACCGCCGCCACGCTCGCCCGGTTCGGGACGACGGGACGACGGGGTGCCGTCTCGGCGCCGTCGGACCCCTACACACCCCGGCGAACCGGACTCTCGCGACGTCCGGTAGGCTAATCCACGGTGGAGTCGCCTAGTGGCCGAGGGCGCACGCCTCGAAAGCGTGTGAGGGGGCAACCCCTCCGTGGGTTCAAATCCCACCTCCACCGCCCTATCGGTACGTCTCACTATTCGCGTGCTGCCCAGCCGGCCAACCAGCCACGATGCTCCCGCACCCGGCTCCTCCCGCACCTGGAACGCCGGCTCGAGCAGCGGCTGGCTGGGCCCGCACAGCGGTCCCGGAGGATCAAGCCCGGACAGACGTCGACTTGCAGTCGCCGCGGAACGTGAAATAGTAAACGCGGAAAGTAATTCACTACTGACCATGACGCCCGCGGATGGATACCCGCGGGCGTTTCCATCAGCTGCACGACCGGCGAGTCGGAGGCAATGGCATGGCGAGAATCGTTATTTTTGGTGCCGGTGGTCAGATCGGGCGCCGTATCACCGACGAGGCGATTCGACGGGGGCATGCGGTCACCGGTGTCGAGCTCGACGCGGCCCGGGTGAAGAAACTTCCCAAGAAAGCGAACGGCGTGGTCGGCGACGTCACGTCCCGCGATTCCGTTCAGCGGCTGGCGCAGGATGCGGACGCCGTCATCGTGACGATCGGCGGCGCGGACCGCCCGGTGCACGCGAACGCTGCCCGCACGCTCGTTGACGTCCTGCCGCGCATCGGCGAGCCGGCGCCGAGCATCCTCCACGTCTCCAGCGGGGGGACCCTGGAGGACGAGAACGGTCAGCGTCTCGTGGACACCCCGGGCTTCCCGGCCGCCGAGCGCAAGGACGCTCTTGACCAGGCCGACGCGCTCGACGTCTACCGCGGCGCCCGGAACGTACGGTGGGCCGCCATCACCCCGCCGCCGCAGAACGTGGGCCAGGGAAAGCCCCGGGGAGGGTACCGCACCGGCAATGACCGGCCGGTGGTGGACGCCCAGGGCAACACGGGCATCTCCCTGGAGGATCTCGCCGTCGCGGCCCTCGACGAGATCGAGAAGCCGCGGCACCGCAACCGGCGGTTCAGCGTCGGCAACTGAGCCACGCGCCCGGGCGGGCGGCACGGGTCGGACCCACCCGCGCCGCTCCGGGCGGCACGCCCCGTACCCCGGACCGGCGGGAAGACCGAACCGGCGGGAAGACCGAACCGGCGGGAAGACCGGACGGCGGGGAGAGGGAGCTCATCGTGGCGAGGATCAGGCCATCGTGGCGAGGATCGCGCTGATGTCGTCGACGGTGGTCCGCGGGTTGACGATGGCGAACCGGGCGACGGTCTCGCCCTCGTGCACGGTGGGCGGAACGAACGCGAAACCGTCCCGCAGCAGGTTCTCGCTCCACCGCCGGTAGTCCCCGGCCTGCCAACCC
>NZ_CDWTNB010000240.1:0-5212 GCF_977947065.1 Frankia sp. CgJB1 | reverse complement strand
GACAGGTTCCCGGACCGAGTGGTCGTGACGCCCGGCTCGGCCACCCCGGCCGCGGCGTCCCTGCGCTGCCGGGCCAGCCGGCGCCGGATACGTACCCGGGCCCGGGAGGTCCTGACGAAGTGCAACCAGTCCTCCGACGGTCTCGCGCCTGGGAGGTTGGACGTCAGGATCTCGACGACGTCGCCGTTGCGCAGCCGGGTATCCAACGGGACGAGCCGACCGTTGACCCGGGCGCCGATCGCCCGGTGCCCGATGTCGGTGTGCACGGCGTAGGCGACATCCACCGGGGAGGACCGGGCCGGCAGCGCGAGCATCCTGCCCTTGGGCGTGAACGCCAGCACCTCGTCGGCGTCCAGGTCCGAGGACAGCGACTCGAGGAACTCGTCCGAGTCGACCTCCTCCTGCCAGTCCAGCAGGCTGTGCAACCAGGACAGGCCCTCCAGGCGGGCGCCGTCCGCGCCGGGCCCGACCGGTCGGGCGACGATCCCGGTCTCGGCCAGCCGGTGCATCGACGGCGTCCTGATCTGGATGTCGAGGGAGCGGCCGGCGTCGTCGGTCACCGTCGTGTGCAGGGACTGGTACATGTTGAACTTCGGGGTGGCCACGAAGTCGCGCAGCCTGCCGGGCACCGGTCGCCACAGGGCGTGGATGACACCCAGCGCCGCGTAACAGTCCGTCACCTCGTCGACGAGCACGAGAACGCGGACGAGGTCGGTGTAGTCCTGGACGGGCCGGTTGCGCTCCTGAGCCCGCTTGTAGATCGAGAACAGGTGGCTGACCCGGATGGAGACGGCGCCGTCGATGCGAGCCCCCGCGAGCCCGGCTCGCAACCGTGTCACCAGCGCCGCGACGGTTCCGGCCGCGCGCTCAGCGGCGGTGAACTCATCCACCGTGGCGGCGATCCGGGCGTGCTCGGCGGGATGGAGCACGGCGAACGCCCGGTCCTCCAGCTCCCGCTTGATCACGCTGACGCCGAGCCGGTGGGCCAGCGGGGCCAGGACCTCAAGCGTGACCCGGGAGATCTTCACCTGTTTGGGGGGGGACATGAAAGCGAGCGTGCGCATGTTGTGCAGCCGGTCCGCGATCTTGATGACCAGTACCCGGTAGTCCCGGGCCAGGGCCACGATCAGCTTGCGCAGCGTCTCGGCCTCCGCGGCCTCCCCGAACCGCATCTTGTCCAGCTTGGTGACACCGTCGACGAGGTTGGCCACCTCCGCACCGAACTCCTGGGTAACGGAGTCGAGGGTGTACCCGGTGTCCTCGACCGTGTCATGCAGCAGGGCGGCGATCAGGGTGGTCGTGTCCACCCCCAGCTCCGCGAGGACCTCGGTGACGGCGAGGGGATGGCTGATGTACGGATCCCCGCTGCGCCGCATCTGACCGGCGTGCAGCCGCTCGGCGATGCCGTAGGCGTGCACCAGCAGGCCGATGTCGGCACGCGGATGATAGTCGCGATGCGCCTCGACGATGTCACGCAGCTCCGGCGGCACCTGGGACATCCGCGGTGTCGCCATCCGCCGGGCCAGGTGGGCGAGACGCACGCTCGCCTGCCGGGCCGCCGAGAGGGCCCGGGAGGCCTCGTCGGCGCCGCCGTCGGCCCGGGACAGCGCGGGGGTCAGACCGCCGCCGGCCGGCAGACCCGCACCCACGGTCTCAGCATCCACGGCGCCTCCCTGATTCGACCCGTTAGACCTGTACGCCCGAGGTAACGCGGAAACAGCCGTACACACCCTCGATAGCACGCACCGCACTCAGGATGTGCCTGAGATGTTTGGTGTCTCCCATCTCGAACGTGAAGCGGCTGACCGCCACCTGATCCCGCGTGGTGGCCACCGACGCCGACAGGATGTTCACGTGCCGGTCGGACAGTACCCGGGTGACATCCGAGAGTAATTTGGTACGGTCCATCGCCTCGACCTGGATCACGACGAGGAACACCGAGCCCGACGACGGCGCCCACTCGACCTGGACCGTGCGGTCGTGCGGCCCGCCACGCAGCCCCGACAGGTTGGAGCAGTCCGTCCGGTGGACCGACACGCCCTTGCCCCGGGTGACGAAACCGGCAATCTCGTCGCCGGGCATGGGCGTACAGCAGCGAGCGAGCTTCGTCCACACGTCGGGAGCACCGGTGACGAGCACCCCCGGCTCCCCGGTCGAGCGGCGCAGCGTGCGGATCGGCAGCTCGGTCTCACCCGCGTCCTCCTCGGCCCCCTCCGGGCCGCCGAGGGCCACGAGCAGCCGCGAGACCACCAACTGGGCGCTGACGTGGTTCTCCCCCACGGCCGCGTAGAGGGCGGCCACGTCGGCGTAGCGCAGGTCCTTGGCCAGGTTCAGCAGGGCGTCCCCGCTCATCAGGCGGGACAGCGGCAGGCCGTGGCGGCGCATCGCGCGGCCGATCGCGTCGCGGCCGGCGACGATCGCATCCTCCCGGCGCTCACGGGCGTGCCACTGGCGGATCTTCGTCCTGGCCCGCGACGAACGGACGAACATCAACCAGTCCCCACTCGGGCCGGCCGAATGGGCCCGCGAGGTGAAGATCTCGACCGTGTCGCCATTGTCCAGCGGGGTGTCCAGGGCTGCGAGACGGCCGTTGATCCGGGCCCCGACGCACTGGTGACCGATGTCGGTGTGCACCGCGTAGGCGAAGTCCACCGACGTCGACCCGGCGGGTAGCGGGATGACGTCGCCCTTGGGGGTGAAGACGAAAACCTCGTCGGTCTCGGCGGCGAACCGCAGGCTGTCGAGGAACTCTCCCGGGTCCGCGGTCTCCCGCTGCCAGTCGAGCACCTGACGCAGCCAGGTCATGAGGTCCACGTCGGGTCCGCCCTTGCGCCGACCGGCCCGCCCGCCCTCCGGGGTCCCCGCCGAGGGCCGGGCCGCAACCCCGTCCTCCTTGTACTTCCAGTGCGCAGCGATGCCGTACTCGGCCCGGTTGTGCATTGCGTGCGTGCGGATCTGCAGCTCGACCGGTTTGCCCTCGGGACCGATGACCGTCGTGTGCAACGACTGGTACATGTTGAACTTAGGCATCGCGATGTAGTCCTTGAACCGGCCGGGAATCGGCTTCCAGGTCGCGTGCACGGTGCCCAGCGTGGCATAGCAGTCCCGGACCGAGTCGACCAGGACGCGGATGCCGACCAGATCATAGATGTCGTCGAAGGAACGGCCGCGCACCACCATCTTCTGGTAGATCGAGTAATAGTGCTTCGGCCGCCCGGAGACGACGGCCTTGATCCGCGCGTCCCGCAGGCCGGCCTGCACCTGCCCGATCACCTCGGCCAGATAGACGTCCCGGCTCGGGGCCCGGTCAGCGACCAGCCGGACGATTTCATCGTACCGTTTCGGATACAGCGCAGCGAACGCGAGGTCCTCCAGCTCCCACTTCAACGAGTTCATGCCGAGCCGGTGGGCGAGCGGGGCGTAGACCTCGAGCGTCTCCCCGGCATTGCGTTCCTGCTTGTGCTCGGGCAGAAAGCGCAGGGTACGCATGTTGTGCAGGCGGTCGGCGAGCTTGACCACCAGCGCGCGTGGGTCGCGGGCCATCGCGACGACCATCCGGCGGATGGTCTCCGCCTGGGCCGCCTCGCCGACCTTGACCCGGTTGAGCTTGCTGACCGCGTCGACGATGAGCGCGATATGGTCACCGAAGGTGTCCCGGATTGTGTCGACGGTGAGCGTCGTCTCCTCGAGGGTGTCGTGCAGCAACGCCGCGGACAGCGTCGCGGTGTCCATCCCCAGATCGGCGAGAATGCTCGCGACCGCGATCGGATGAGTGATGTACGGGTGGCCGGAGAAGCGCACCTGGCCGGCGTGCGCCGCGTCGGCGACCTCGAACGCCTGCTGCACCTGGGCGATGTCGGCGCGCGGGTGGTTCGCGAGCAGCCCGCGCAGCACCGGATCGAGAGCCGAGGGAGCCGTCGCCCGGTGCGTCGAAAAGCGGGAGAGCCGCCCGCGCACCCGACGCGGCAGCGGCGGCGACTCGTGCCCCAACCGGGGGACGACCGGGGAACCGTCCTCGGGACGCCGTCCCAGGCCGACCGCGGTGACCAACTCGGCCCCCCCCGGGGATCCACCTGGTGACTCCTCCCCGCGGACATCGCCACCATCCGCGGCCGGCGGCTGTGCCGGCCCGTGGGCTGCCGGCTCACGCGCCGCCGATCCGGCGGTGGCCCGTGCGGCATCGCCCACCGGCCGGGGCTCCCGGAAGGGAGTGACGGCGGGCGGCGGAACTCCGGTGGTCACCGGCGCTGCCTCGGGCACGAACCGCTCCTGCGTAAGGACTAGACACCGAGCCTAACGCCGCACTGGTCAGAAGCCTTCCGCGGACCTCACCCAGGCAAGATCAAATCGCCAGAAGGGAGACGACATCGAGCGGCGCAACCCGATCACGGCCCGGTAGGAAGGACAGCTCCATGAGGACCGCCAGCCCCACGACCTCCCCGCCGCCAGCCGCGAGCAGGCTGTGGGCGGCGGCCGCGGTGCCACCGGTGGCCAGCACGTCGTCGACGAGCAGGATCCGGTCGCCGTCGTGCACTGCGTCGGCGTGGATCTCGATCGTGGCGGCGCCGTACTCCAGGTCGTAGGACGCGCTTCGGGTCGGCCCCGGCAGCTTGCCCTGCTTGCGGATCGGCACGAGGCCGGCGCCCAGCCGGTCCGCGACCGGCGCGGCTAGCAGGAAGCCCCGCGCCTCGATGCCGGCGATCGTGGTGGCCCCCAGCGCCCGGGCCGCGTCCGCCAGTGCACCGATGACCACCCCGAACGCGGTCGGCGTCGCGAGCAGCGGGGTGATGTCCTTGAACACGACCCCCGGCTGCGGCCAGTCGGGAATGTCGCGGATGTGGCCACGCAGGACCTCGGCGACCGCGTCGTGCGCGGCGGATCGCTGCGGTGCGTCGTCGATGCTCGTCATCGTGCCGCTTCTCCCACCTTCAAGGTCGTCCGGACTTCAGGGACGTCCGGAGATCTGCCGCCACACGATCGGGGCCGCCCGGATCCGCGCGGCCGGTGACCTGGCTCATCGGCGTTTCTTACCGCTCGGCCGTCCGCGCCGGCCGGGTTTGCGCCCCGCGGCGCGCCGGGCGGGGGGCGCGCCCGACGGTCGTCGGGCGGCACCGCCCAGGTTCGCCCCGGCCGGAACCGGTTCACGCGCGCCGGAGGCGGGTCGTCCTACGGCCTGCTCGGCCCGCTCGTCGGGGACAGGACCGTCCTCACC
>NZ_CDWTNB010000239.1:0-5229 GCF_977947065.1 Frankia sp. CgJB1 | reverse complement strand
TCCAGGACAGGCTCTGAGATGGGGACCGAAGAGAGCCGGCACGGTGCCACCGGGCCGGGAATCGGTCGCCCGGCGTCCTGCCAGACTGGTCGGGCTGTTCACCAAGGGGGGTATCAGGTGCCGAGTTCGACGACCGAACGTGCTCCGTCAGCACGCCGCGTCCGCCAGCAGGCCATGGGCGGGACGGGGCCGGGTCCGGGGGTGCCGGCATCTGACGAGCGTCCCGACATCGGCGCGCTGGTGGAGGTCCGTGGTCAGAAGTGGGTGGTCGCGGACATCGACGGACCGGCCGCCGACGGGGCGCCGAGCACGAGCACGTTGGTCACCCTCCAGAGTGTGGAGGACGGTCGCTACGGCCGCACCGTCGAGGTGATCTGGGAGGTCGAGCCGGGCCGGCGGGTCCTGCCCAGTGGTTCGCTGCCCGACGTCACCCAAGGCGGCTTCGACCCACCGGGCCGGCTGGCCGCCTTCCTCGACGCGGTGCGCTGGTCGGCGGTGACCTCCGCGGACGCCCGGCGGCTGCAGGCTCCGTTCCGCTCGGGGGTGGCCGTCGAGGACTACCAGCTCGAGCCGGTGGCGCGCGCCCTTGCGGCGCCCCGGGTGAACCTCCTGCTCGCCGACGATGTCGGCCTCGGTAAGACCATCGAGGCCGGGCTGGTCGCCGAGGAGCTGCTGCTGCGGCACCGGGCGCGCCGCATCATGATTGTCTGTCCGGCCGGGCTCACCCTGAAATGGCGTGACGAGATGGCCGAGAAGTTTGGCCGCGATTTCACGATCATTGACGCGGAGCGCTGCGCGGCGGTCCGTCGCTCGCACGGTAGCGGGGCGAACCCGTTCGAGGTCTACCCGCTGACGATCGTCAGCCTGCCCTGGCTGCGTGGCCCGAAGGCGCAGCGGCTGCTCGACGAGGTGCTGCCCGGCGATGGTCAGCCGACCTACCCGCGGACCTTCGACCTGCTCATTCTCGACGAGGCCCATCACATCGCCCCGGCCGCGCCCAGGCAGGTCTACGCCGTCGACTCCCAGCAGACCAAGCTGATCCGCCGGCTCGCGCCGCACTTCACCCACCGGCTGTTCCTGTCCGCCACCCCGCACAACGGCTACCTCGCCTCGTTCACCGCGCTGCTGGAGATCCTCGACGACCAGCGGTTCGCCCGGGGCGTCGAGCCGGACCGGACGGCCGTGGACGAGGTCGTGGTCCGCCGGTTGAAAAGCAGCATCGAGAACGCGGACGGCACCCCGCGGTTCCACCGGCGCCGCTCGATCGACATGCCGGTGGTCTACCCGGACGGCGAACGGGAGATCCACGGCCTGCTCAAGGAGTTTGCCGCACTGCGCCGGGCCCGGCTGGATTCGCCGCGCGGCCGCAAGGCGACCGACCTGGTGACCCTGCTGTTGAAGAAGCGGTTGTTCTCCTCCCCGGCGGCGTTTGGCCACACCGTGGGCGTCTACCGGGAGACCCTCGTGTCCCGGCACGGGCGCCCGGCCCACGCGTCCCGCCTCGCGGACGAGGCCGGGCCGGGGATGCCTGGGCCGGGGGCGCCTGGGCCATGGATGCCCGAGCCGTGGATGGAGGCCTACTTCGACGACGTCGCGACCCTGGACGACGAGCAGCTCGCCGACGCCGAGGACGACGCCCTCGGCCGGATCGGGCCGATGCAACTCGATCCCACCGACGGCGAGATCGAGCTGCTGGACCGGATGCGGCGCTGGGCGGACGCCCACGAGGCCGAGCCGGACGCCAAGGCCCGCGCGCTGCTCGATTATCTGAACGCGGTGTGCCGGCCGGACGGGCGGCACTGGTTCGACGAGCGGGTCGTCGTGTTCACCGAGTACCGCGACACGCAGATCTGGCTCGCCGGACTGCTGCGCCAGGAGGGGTTCGCCGGGGAGCGGCTCGGCCTGTTGCACGGCGGGCTGTCCGTCGACGAGCGCGAGCAGCTGCGGCTCGCCTTCCAGGCCGAACCGAGCGAGCATCCGATGCGGGTCCTGCTCGCCACCGATGCGGCGAGTGAGGGCATCGACCTGCAGAATCACTGCCACCGGCTGGTCAACTACGATATCCCGTTCAACCCGAATAAGTTGGAGCAGCGGATCGGCCGCATCGACCGGTACGGGCAGCGCCGCTCCCCGGAGATCCGGCACTTCGTCGGCTTCGGCTGGTCGGGCACCGTCGACTCCTTTGAGGCCGACCTGGAGTTCCTGTCGCGGGTGGTGAAGAAGGTCTCGCAGATGAAGGCCGACCTCGGGTCGGTCAACGCGGTGCTCTCCGATCGGGTGCAGCGTCGGATGCTGGGGGAGCGGATCGACGTCGGTCCCGACGACCTCGACGTCGGTCCGGGCGGCTCCGTGGCCGCCGGGGGCACCGTCCCGGTCGCGGAGAACGTGCGCGAGCAGGTGCGCCGGCTGCGGGCGAACCTCGACGACACGGTCCGCGAGCTCGGCATCACCCCGGCGGCGGTGCGCCGCGTCGTTGGCACGGCGCTGAGCCTCGCCCGCCAACAGGCACTCACCCCGTACGTCGATGAGAAGGAGCACGCCGAGGGGCTGTTCACGGTGCCGACGCTCACCGGCTCGTGGCAGCGCGCCTCCGCGGGGCTCACCGAGAAGCTGCGCCGTGAGGACCTTCCCTCGGGCACGCCGCCGCGCCAGCGGCCGATCACCTTCGACCCGGCCGTGGCGAAGGACCGCGACGACGTCGTGCTCGCGCACCTCGGCCACCGCCTCGTCGACATGTCGACAAGGCTGCTGCGGGGCGCCGTCTCCAACGCCGACGTCGGGCTGCACCGGGTCACCGCCGTGCGCTCGGACGATCCGCGCTGCGAGGAGGTGCTGATCGGCGCGTTCTCCCGGTTCGTGCTGGTGGGCGCGGACGGCGTCCGGCTGCACGAGGAGGTCCTGTACGCGGGCGGCTGGGCGCCGGCGACCGGGCGGTTCCGCCGCCTGGAGAATCTGACGGTCCTCGGCGATCTCGTCGGTACCGCGCTCGCCGCCGGCCGGCCCGTCTCCGGGGAGACACGGGAGCGGCTCGCCGAGCGCTGGCCGGCAGTGCGGCCCGGGGTGCTCTCCGCTCTGGAGTGGCGGACGAGGACCCGCCAGGAGTCGCTGACCCGCCTCCTCGGCCAGCGCCGGGCTGCCGAGGAGAATCGGATCACCACTATCCTCGATCAGTTCGCCGCGACGCTGCGCGGTGCGATCGAGGATCCGGAGAACGACGAGGACGCCCTGTTCAGCCGGTTCGAGATCGCCAGGGGCCGCGAGGAGCTGGCCCAGTACCGCAAGGACCGGCAGGCGTGGCAGGACCGGCTCGACCGGCTGGACCAGGAACGGCGACGGGAGCTCGACGTGATCGCGCAGCGATACCGTGACCCGAGGCAGCACCAGTTCCCCGTCGCGGTCGTCCTGGTCGTGCCGGCAGCGGAGGAGGCGCGATGAGCACCGTGGGTGCCACCACGCGGGGCCGGGGCATCCCCGGAGGTCGCAGCGGTGGCGGTGGGGGTCGGCGCCGGCCGCCCGCGCCGGACGGCTCCGTGCAGCACCGCGAATGGCTAAGCCTCATCGAGGTCAGCGGGCCGTTCCTCAGCCTGCCCGTGCTCCGGCGGGTCTGGCCGACGCTCGACCCGCTGGAGAAGAAGACCCGGGAACGCCTGCGCCGGGAGCACACCGCCTGGCTGGACGATCCCGCTGGCGGCCAGGCGGCCTGGGTGCGTTTCGTCCTCGGCGAGCTACTCGGCTGGGGGAACACGCTCATCCTGCCCGATGACACAGATGACACAGATGACATGGATGACACAGATGACACGGACGGCGCGGACGGCGCGCTGCGCTCGTTCACCGTCGACGTCGGCGAGCACGACGCGCGCATCGTGCCGTCCTTCGTCCTCGTCGATCCGGACACGGTGGCCGCGAGGCCGTCCGAGGTGAAACCGGACGCGGTCCGCGTGCTCGGTCTGGTCGTCGCGCCGTCACAGTCCCCGACGGCGCGGATCGCCGGGCAGGCCTGGGCGGCTACGCCGGTGGACCGGGCGGCGATCGCCTGCCGGCATCACGGGATCGAGCTCGCGCTGGTGACGAACGGCCGGCAGTGGGCGCTGGTCTGGGCGCCGCGCGGCGGGGTGACGTCGACGGCGGTGTTCGACGCGGTGTCCTGGCCGGAGGCGGCCGAGCGCGACGTCGTGCGGGCGTTCGTGTCGCTGCTGTGCCGGCGGCGCTTCTTCGGCGTGCCCGACGACGAGACGCTGGTCCCGTTGCTGAAGGCGAGCCTCGGCAGCCAGGAGGAGATCACCGAGGCGCTCGGCGTCCAGGTCCGCCAGACCGTGGAGCTGCTCGTCGCCGCCTTCGGCCGCTGGCACGTCGCCGAGCGGGACCGGGGTGGCGCCGGGCTGCGCGACGTCGACGCGCACGACGTCTACCGGGGCGCGGTCGCGGTGATGATGCGCATCGTCTTCCTGCTCTACGCCGAGGAACGCGGCCTGCTGCCCGCCGGCAACGACCTGTACGCGAGCACCTACTCCGCCGGCCGGCTGTGCGCCGAGCTGGAACAGCAGCTTTACGACGGCGCGACCGAGGACGACTTGGAGCAGTCGACGGCGGCCTGGCACCGGCTGCGCGCCCTGTTCACCGCCGTGTACGCGGGGGTCGATCATTCCCGGCTGCGCATGCATGCCTACGCCGGGTCGCTGTTCGACCCGGCCGCCCATCCGTGGCTGCCGCTCGGGGTGGACGATCGCACGGTGCTGCACATGCTGCGTGCCGTCCAGTACATCCAGGTCGGCAGCGGGAAGTCCCGGGCGCGGCGGACGCTGAGCTTCCGCTCGCTGGACGTCGAGCAGATCGGTTACGTCTACGAGGGTCTGCTCTCCTACGACGCCGAACGCGCCCCGGCCGCGGAGGTGGTCGTCGGCCTAGTCGGCCGGGAGGGGCTGGAGGCCGAGGCGAAGCTGTCCGAGCTGGAGGAGCTCGCCTCGCGTCACCGGGGCCGCCCGCTGCTCGCCGCCGCGCTCGCCGAGAGGTTCGCCGCCAGTGGGATCGGCGCGCCGAAGGCGGTCGAGCGCCGGCTCGTTCCGCTGGAGGCCGGCGAGCGGGAGGAGGCCCGCAAGGCCCTGCTCGCCGTGACCCGCGGCGACTACCCAACCGCCGAGCGGCCAGCCCGTCGTGGTTCTGGAGGACGGGCTGTACGTCACCGAGTCGCCGCTGCGGAAGAACACCGGCACCCACTACACCCCTAGG
>NZ_CDWTNB010000238.1:0-5254 GCF_977947065.1 Frankia sp. CgJB1 | reverse complement strand
TTGAGACCAGCCTGTCCGGTCTCACCACTTCAGAGTTCGATCATTATAGCGGTGTCGACGCAGCTCACAGCATATATTTTCTTGGTCGCGTGACGCCTCTGCCGTCATGGTCATGACGCATTGGACGGCTGCCACGAGGCGACTCTCATCGACCGGGTTCGCTCGCCTCCGCGAGAATCCTGGTGATCTCCTCGACAGAATCGCACGCCCCCGCCGCGACGCTGATCACCAGGTCGTAGGCGCCCTCGTTAGTCAGCGTCAGACGGCGGCCGTTAAGACCATAGAAGACGATGAGCGCGGCGAGAGCGAGGCGTTTGTTCCCGTCGACGAGCGCATGGTTACGGGCGAGAGAGTGCAGCAGCGCAGCGGCCTTGCCGTCGAGGGTGGGATACGCGTCGTGACCGAAGACGGTCGCCCGCGGTCGGGCCAGCGCGGATTCGAGCAGGCCATGATCTCGGACCTGGGGCTCGGCTCCGAGCGTCCGTTCGGCGACGTGAAGCAGTTCGGGCAGCGTCAGATAGATCATTCGCCGAGCCGGCGGAGCGCCTCGGCGTACCGCGGAAGCTCCTCGTCCAACACCCGGTCCAGCAGCTCCGCACGGCTGTGCGCCTCGATGTACTCCCGGATCGCCTGCCGGGCGACCTCCTGCATCGACCGCTGCTCCAGCTCGGAGCGGCGCCGCAACGCCTCCGTCTCGGCGTCCGTCAAGCGCAAGGTCATAGCCACGCCCGGAATGGTATCATCAGCGATACCGCTACCGTCGCAATCGTCAAGCGCCGTCCGACAGCCAGCAACATCACCCCCGCAGCAGGTACAGCAGCAGGTACAGACAGACGCGCGTCATGTAGTGTCACTGGTAGCCGGTCACCCGCCGTTCACGCAGTAGCATGGTGGGCGATACTGGGCGGTGTGACGAGCGACGGACAGACCGGGCCGGCAGCCGGCGGTGATGCGCCGCCCCGGCAGCCGTTCGCGCACCTGAGCGCCCCCAACGCGGACGTCTACCGGGAGATGCTGACGACGTTCGCGCGGGCGCGGGACCGGTTCATCGTCCACATGCGCCCCGAGGACGTGCTCGCGGACCTGGGGCGGCCGGGGCAGACCGAGTCGATCGTCGCCGCGCTGGACAAGCTCGTTGAGTGGGGCAACCTGCGGGCCGACCCGGACACTGGCCGGGTGACCACGGTGGCGGACTTCCACCGGGCGCGCTACCTGTACCAGCTGACCCCGGCCGGGCAGGCGGCCGAGGAGGCGATCGCCGTCTACGAGGTGGCGATCGGCCGCCGGGGCGCCCTGCAGTCGGTGGCGCTGGAGGACATCGCCGCCCAGCTGCGCGCCCTGGTGGAGATGACGGCCGGCGACGCCGCCGATCTCGACCCGGCGAAGGTACACCTGCTGCTGCTGGGGCTGGCGGAGCGGTTCACCGGACTGGCCGACAACGCTCAGGCGTTCATGACGTCCCTCCGCCGAGTGATCGACTTCTCGGACGGTGACGTGGACGCGTTCCTCGCCTACAAGCAACGGCTCATCGACTACATCAACCGGTTCATCGCCGAGCTGGCGAACCGGGGCGCGGAAATCGCCACCCTGCTGGGTCAGGTCGAGGGGGCCGGCGTCGAACGCCTGCTGCTGCTCGCGGCCCGTCGGGAGGCGACCGACGCCGTGCCCGACGTGCCCGAGATATCCGACTCCGAGGTATCCGGGGTATCCGACCCCAGACGGACCGGAGCCGGGCGAACCGACGCCGAGCGGATTCGGACCGCCTACGACGCCGCGGTCGCCGCGGCCCTGGACGGCTGGCGCAACCGCTGGCGCGGCCTGCACGACTGGTTCGTGTCGGCGGATTCACGCCGTCCCTCCCAGGCACGGTTGTTGCGGGGCGCGGCGATCACCGCGATCACCCAGCTCATCGACACCGTCGCCGCACTCAACGAGCGCCGTACCGGCCGTTCGGACCGGTCGGCGGACTTCCGCACGCTCGCCCGCTGGTTTGCCGAGGCCCCTGACGACGCGGCGGCCCACCGGCTGTGGCGGGCCGCCTTCGGCCTGGCCTCGGCCCGGCATCTCACCGTCAGCCAGGAGACCGTCGCCGCCTGGCAGGAGGACGAGCCGACACCGAACACGCCGTGGCAGGAGGCGCCGCCGATGCGGATCAGCCCGCAGCTGCGCCGGACCGGTTCCTACGAGCGGCGCGGAACGCCGAACCGGGTCACGGACCGCGCGCAGCAGCGGCGGCTGCTCGCCGAGCAGGCCGCGCGGGAGGCGGAGCAGGCCGCGTCCGCTCGGGCCCGGCTCGCCACCGACGGGCCGGTACTGCTGTCCCAGCTCGGCGTCCTGGACCGGCAGGCGTTCCGGCTGTTCCTCGGCCTGCTCGGGGACGCGCTCGCCGCCAGGCTGCCGGGCGATACCGAGGTGGAGACCACGTCCAGCGACGGCACGGTCCTGATCCGGCTCACCCTCGTCCTCGGCGGGGGGGGTGGCGCGGATCGAGACCGAGGATGGCGTCCTGGACGGCCCGGAACACACCGTCGAGATCGTCGACCTGGCCGGTGCGGCATCGCATCCGGCGGCCTGGAACGGCCTGAATGGCCTGAACGAGAGGAATGACCGAAACCGGCAAAACGATCTGAATGGCCGGATGGACGCCCTCGATCCGGTCGTACTCGCCGGTGGGCCGGACCGGCTCGAGCTGCTGGAGACCGGACGGGTGTCCGGATGACGGCGGACTCGGTCGCCGAGGAGAACCGGGCCGCGCGGCGCAGGGCCTTGCGCGCGCTGCTGGCCGGGCCGCTACGCACCGCCGGCGCGGACGACGAGGTCCTGCGGCTGGTCCGCCGGCACGCCTCCGAGCTGCGCGAGTGGCTCGCCGCTGAAACCGGCTGGCGGCTGGTCGTCGACGCCGAGTCGGCGCGGCTGTTCAAGACGGCGGCGACCATCCAGGACGACACGCACCCGGCGCGGGAGGGGAAGGGTCGAGCGCCGTTCGGGCGGCGCCGCTACGTCCTGCTGTGCCTCGCGCTGTCGGTGCTGGAGGCGGCGGACACCCAGATCACCCTTGGCCGGTTGGCCGAAGGGGTGCTGGTCGCGGCGAGCGACCCGGAACTGGCCCGCACCGGGGTCACCTTCACCCTCAGCCGCCGGGACGAACGTTCCGACCTCGTGGCGGTGGTCCGGCTGCTGCTCGCGCTCGGCGTGCTGGATCGGGTCGCCGGCGAGGAGGACGCCTATCTGCGCGACAGCGGCGACGCGTTGTACGACGTACGCCGCAGGGTGCTCGCGTCGCTGCTGACCGGTACCCGCGGCCCGTCGACCATCGACGCCGACGACATCGGGGCGCGGCTCGCCGAGCTGACCCACGAGCCCGTCCCCGACACCGACGACCTGCGCAACCGGTCGCTTCGCCACCGGTTGACCCGCTGGCTGCTCGATGATCCCGTCGTCTATTACGACGAGCTCGCCGAGGACGAGCGCGCCTACCTGATCAGCCAGCGCCGGGCGATCACCAGACGGATCGAGGACGCCACCGGTCTGATCGCCGAGATGCGCGCGGAAGGGATCGCGATGGTCGACCCCGACGACGAGCTCACCGACGTACGGATGCCGGAACAGCGCACCGACGGCCACGTGACCCTGCTGGTCGCCGAGTATCTCGCCGCCCAGCCAGATTCCGCGGGGCCGGTGCCGGTCGGCCGGCTGCGTGGCTACGTTCGGAAGATGGCGGCCAAGCATTCCACCTACTGGCGGCGGGGCGTCACCGAACCGGGTGCCGACGCCGAGCTGCTCGCCATGGCGCTGGACAAGCTGCGCGCGCTGCGGCTGGTCACGGACGTGCCGGGCCAGGCCGGCGAACCACCGGCGGTGCTCGCCCGGCCCGCGATCACGCGCTACGCCGTCGAGGCGCCGACGATCCACGACAGCCGGGTGGGCGGCGCCGGTCCGGTCAGAAGCGGTCCGGTCAGAAGGAAGAAGACGAGCCGCCGATGAGCACCTCGCCCCGCGTGCCCGCGGCACCGACCCGCGCGTCCACGGCACCGGCACCGGCACCGGCACCGGCACCGGCCACGACACCGACACCGTCCCCGGCCTCGACCGCGATTCCCGTTCCGGCCCGAGAGGACCGCTGGCAGCCGCTGCGCGCCGGCCTCGTCGACCTCTTCTACTACGACGTGGAAGAGTTCCACTTCCACGACGGGCGGCTGCTGCTGCGCGGCAACAACGGTACCGGCAAGTCGAAGGTCCTCGCGCTGACGCTCCCGTTCCTGCTGGACGGCGAGCTGGCCGCGCACCGGGTCGAACCGGACGGTGACCGCAACAAGCGGATGGAATGGAACCTGCTGCTGGGCGGCCGGCACCCGCATCCCGAGCGGCTCGGCTACACCTGGCTGGAGTTCGGCCGGCTGGGCGGTGACGGCGTCCCCGAGTACCGTACGATCGGGGCCGGTCTGAAGGCGGTCAGCGGGCGCGGCATCGTCCGACACTGGTTCTTCGTGACCCGCCAGCGGATCGGTCCGCAGCTGTCCCTGGTCGGCCCGACCCGGGTGCCGCTGACCAGGGACAAACTGAAAGACGCCGTCGACGGCCACGGCGCGGTGTATGACACCGCGTCGGACTACCGCCGTGCCGTGGACGAAGCGCTGTTCGGTCTCGGCGGGCACCGGTACGAGGCCCTGGTCAACCTCCTGATCCAGCTACGCCAGCCGCAGCTGTCCAAGAAGCCCGACGAGAAGCTGCTCTCCCGGGCACTCACCGAGGCGTTGCCGCCGCTGGACCCCGCGCTCGTGGTCACCGTGGCCGAGGCGTTCCGGGGCCTGGACGAGGAACGGGAGACGCTGCGCGCCCTCGCCGAGGCGGAAACGGCGGCGCAGGCGTTCCTGACCCACTACCGCCGGTACGCCCGGGTGGCCGCGAAACGGTACGCCGCCCCGCCGCGACAGGCGCACAGCCGCTACGAGCAGCACGGGCGGGATCTCGCCGAGGCCGACGCCGCGCATCAGGCGGCGGTCGAGGCCCTGACGGCCGCGCAGCAGGCGCTCACCGAGGTGGAGGAGGCGAAGGCCACACTGACCGCCCGGCGAGACGCGCTGCGGGACAGCCCGGAGATGCGCGACGCGGCGGCGCGGCGGGGCGTCGAGGAGGATGCCGGGCGGCTCACCCGGTTCGCCGCCCAGCGGGACCGGGACAGCCGGGACGCGGCCGAGGCCGCCGGCGACCGGAAGCGCCGGCTCACGGGGGCGGAACGCACGGTCCAGGCCGA
>NZ_CDWTNB010000237.1:0-5321 GCF_977947065.1 Frankia sp. CgJB1 | reverse complement strand
GGCGGCGAGTCGCCGGTGCGCCGGTCGCTGTCCTACGGCGAGCTGGCCGCCCGGGCGACGGCGGTGGCCGGCGCCCTCGCCGCCCGGGGCGTGCGGCCGGGGGACCTGGTCGGCGTCAGCTTGCCGAAGGGACCGGACCAGGTCATCGCCGTCCTCGGCGTGCTGGCGGCCGGGGCGGCCTACGTGCCGGTCGGGGTGGACCAGCCGCCGGCCCGGGTCGCGCGGATCGTCGCCACCGCCGGCTTCCGCACGGTCATCACCACGCCGTCCGCGGCGTCATCCGCAGCGCCTCCCGGGCCGGACTGGCCAGCCGGGGTGTCCCCGCTCACCCTCGACGACGCGCTCGCCGCCGGCCCGTCCGCCCCGCCCGGCACACTCACGTTGAGCGCGGCCGACGATCCCGCCCGCCTGGACGAACCGGCCTACGTTCTGTTCACCTCGGGCTCGACCGGTCAGCCGAAGGGAGTCGAGGTCGGCCACCGGGCCGCGATGAACACCATCGACGACCTGGTCGACCGGCTCGGCCTCGGCCCGGGCGACCGGACGCTGGCCGTCTCGGCCCTCGACTTCGACCTGTCGGTTTTCGACATCTTCGCCCCGCTGTCATCCGGCGGCGCGGTGGTGATCGTGGACGAGGAGTCCCGCCGCGAGGCCGCCCGCTGGGCCGAGCTTATCGCGGCCCACAGCGTCACGATCCTCAACTGCGTGCCGGCCGTGCTGGACCTGGTCCTGGCCACCGGGGTGCCGCTGGGCGCCAGCCTGCGCGCGGTGCTTCTGGGCGGTGACCGGGTCGGCGTCGACCTGCCCGGCCGGCTCGAGGCGGCCGTCCCCGGCTGCCGGTTCCTCGGGCTCGGCGGCACGACCGAGACCGCCATCCACTCCACCGTGTGCGAGGTCGTCGGGGGTGGGCCGGTGCCGCCCGAATGGCGCTCGGTGCCCTACGGCACCCCGCTGCGCAACGTCCGGCTGCGCGTGGTCGACGCCCTGGGCCGCGACTGCCCCGACCACGTCGCCGGCGAGCTGTGGATCGGCGGGGCCGGCGTCGCCCGCGGCTACCGGGGTGACCCGGAGCGCACGGCCGACCGGTTCGTCACCCACGGCGGCGAGCGCTGGTACCGCACCGGCGACCTCGCCCGCTACCTCCCGGACGGCACCGTCGAGTTCCTGGGCCGCCGCGACCACCAGATCAAGATCAGAGGCTTCCGGGTGGAGCTGGGGGAGATCGAGGCGGCGTTCGCCTCGCTGCCCGGCGTCCGGGCCGGGGTGGCCGTGCTGACCGGCGGCGCGGACGGGCGTCCGAGCGCGCTCGGGGCCGTCGTCGTTCCGGACGCGGGGGAGGGCCCGGTTGACCCTGCCGACCCGGTTGACCCGGCGGCGGTCCGGGCCGGCCTGCGGGCCGTCCTGCCGCCGCACATGGTGCCCGACCGGGTCGTCGCGGTGGCCGAACTCCCGCTGAGCGCCAACGGGAAGATCGACCGTAAGGCGGTCGGCGCCATCCTCGAACGCGATCTCGACGGAACGCGGCCGGCCGCGGCCCCGCCAGGATCCGACCTGGAACGGGTAATCCTCTCGGTCTGGCGGGAGGCGCTGGGCCTCGACGAGTTCGGGGTCACCGAGGAGTTCTTCGCCCTCGGTGGCGACTCCGTGCTCGCCACCGCCGTGGTGGCCCGGCTGCGCGACGAGCTCGACACCGGCGACGTGTCGGTCCGAATGCTGTTCGGCGCGCCGACGGTCGCCGCGCTCGCGCGGGACCTGCGCGCGGCCGAGCCCACGCCCGGGCGGCTCGACCGCGTCGCGGCGATCGCCTGGGAGATCGCCGGCCTCTCCGACGACGAGATCGAGGAGCGGCTGCTCGGCCCGGCCGATCCCTCCGGCGCGACCGCCGCCGCCGGGACCGAACGGTGAGCGCCCCGCCGGTCACCGGTCCGCCAGTCGAGCCGGGAGCGGCGGACGGCTGGGTCCGCTGGCCGGACGAGTTCGCTCGCCGCTACGTGGACGAGGGCTACTGGCGGGGCGCCCCGCTCGGCGATCGTCTCCGGGCCTGGGCCTGCCGGTCTGGCTCGGCCACCGCCGTCGTGGCCGGTCCGCCGGCCCGGCCGGTCCGGCTCTCCTACGCCGACCTCGACCGGGCCGCCGATGACCTGGCCGCCGGCCTCGCCCGGCTCGGCCTCGCCCCCGGCGACCGCGTCCTGGTCCAGTTGCCCAACCGCGCCGAGTTCGTGACGCTGCTGTTCGCGCTGCTCCGGCTGGGCTCGATCCCGGTGCTCGTGCTGCCCGCGCACCGCCGGGTCGAGATCGAGCACCTGGCCCGGCTGTCCGGCGCCGTGGCCTACGCCATCCCGGACACGCACGAGGGTTTCGATCATCGGGCGCTGGCCCAGGAGATCGTCGCCACGGTCCCGTCGGTGGGTCATGCGCTGGTGGCCGGTGAGGCCGGTCCGTTCACCGGCCTCGACGCCGTAGCGGCGGCCGGGGCCGCCGCTCGGGCCGGCGGGCAGGCCGCGCCACCACCGGTGCCCGAGCCGGCCGGCGTCGCGGTGCTGCTCATCTCGGGCGGCACGACCGGCAAGCCCAAGCTTATCCCGCGCACCCACTGGGACTACGCGTACAACGCGGAGGCCAGCGCCCGGCTGTGCGGGCTGACCAGCGACGACGTCTACATGGTCGCGCTGCCCGCCGCGCACAACTTCCCGCTGGCCTGTCCGGGCATCCTGGGAGCGCTCGGCGTCGGCGCGACGGTGGTCCTGGCGCCATCCCCCAGCCCCGAGATCGTCTTCGAGCTCATCGCCCGGGAACGGGTCACGGTGACCGCCCTCGTCCCGGCCCTGGCCCGGATCTGGGTCGACGCCGCCGGATGGGAGGGGCCGGACACCGCCAGCCTGCGCCTGCTCCAGGTCGGGGGCGCCCGCCTGGACGCCGAGCTGGCCCGGCGCATCCCGACGGTCCTCGGCCCGCGCGTTCAGCAGGTCTTCGGCATGGCCGAGGGGCTGCTGAACTACACCCGCCCGGACGAGGACGACGAGCTCGCCTTCACCACCCAGGGCCGCCCGCTCGCGCCCGCCGATGAGATCCGGATCGTCGACCGCGACGGCGCCGACGTGGCGCCCGGCGAGATCGGCGAGCTGTGGACCCGCGGCCCCTACACCGTGCGCGGCTACTACCGGGCCGTCGAGCACAACGCGACCGCGTTCAGCCCCGACGGCTTCTACCGCACCGGCGACCTCGTCCGGCTGACGGCCAGCGGCAACCTGGTCGTCGAGGGACGGCTCAAGGACGTCATCAACCGGGGCGGCGAGAACGTCTCCGCCACCGAGCTCGAGGAGCACCTGCTCGCCCACCCGTCGATCGCCCAGGCCGCCGTCATCGCAGCGGCGGACGAGCAGGTCGGCGAGAGCGTCCGCGCGGTGGTCGTCCCGAGGCCCGGGGCGACGCTGACCCTCAAGGCGGTCAAGGCGTACCTGCGCGAGCGCGGGCTGGCCCGCTTCATGCTCCCCGACCTGCTCACGATCGTCGACAGGTTACCGCTCATCCCCGTCGGAAAGATTGACAAGCGGGAGCTGCGCCGCCGTCTCGGTTAGCGCCGCCGGGCGACGGCGCGGGCGCGGGCCCTCAGCCACGCCCGCCTCCCCTAGGCCGTATCGGAAGCCGCACCGCTGGAAGCCGCACCACTGGAAGGACGTGCATCGTGGCGAGTCCCGACTCCGCGCAGCGCAAGCGCGAGCTGCTCCGCCGCCGGCTGGCGGCCGAGCGACTGACGCGCGAGCCAGCCAGCGGCGCCGGCCCTCGGCCGCGACGGGAGCCCGGCCGGGGCTACCCGGCCAGCCCGGGACAGCGCCGGATGTGGTTCCTGTCGCGGCTCGACCCGGGCAGCGCCGCTTACACGATCTCAGCCGGGTTCGAGCTGACCGGCCCGCTCGACGTCGATGCGCTGCGCCGGGCGCTGCTCTCCGTCGCCCGCCGGCACGAGATCCTCCGCACGACCTACCGGGTCACCCCGGACGGGCAGCTCGAGCAGGTGCTCCGGGACGACATCGAACCGGCGTGGCTCAGCGTGGACCTGACGACCGTGCCCGCCGAGGAGCGGGAGGAGCGCGCACGGGAGATCGCGCTGCGCGCGGCCCGGCGCCCGTTCGACCTCACCGCCGAATCGCCGCTGCGGGTCACCGTGCTGCGCCACGGCCCGCTCCGGCACCTGCTCGCGGTGGCCGCCCACCACATCGCCTGGGACGACGTGTCCTGGGACATCTTCTTCGGTGACCTGCTGGCCGCCTACGACCGCCGGGACGGCGACGGCCCGCCCGCCACCGTCTCGTTCATCGACGCGGCGGGGCCGGCAGCCGAGACGGCTGCCCGCCCGGCCGGGCGGGCCTACTGGCGGGAACGGCTGCTCCCGCTGGCCGATCCGGTACGCCTGCCCGAGCCGAGCCCAGATGACCCGCAGCCGGGCCAGCCGCAGCCGGCCGACCCGCCGGCCGGCCGTCGGCGCGACGCGGGCCGGCAGGTCGTCCATCACGCCCCGGCCGAGCTGGCCGGCCAGGTGCGGGCGTTCGCCGCCCGGCACGGCGCGACGCCGTTCGTGGTGCTGCTCGCCGCCTACGCGGCCCTGATCCACCGGGCCACCGGCGCCACCGACATCACCGTCGGCTCGCCTGTCGTCAACCGGGACGGCGCCGGGACCGACGGCGTCATCGGCTACTTCGGCAACACCATCTGCCTCCGGCTCACCGTCGGCCCGGCCGACACGTTCACCGAGCTGGTCGCCCGGACCCGCGAGGTGTGCCGGGGCGCCCTCGCGCACGCCGACGTCGACCTGGCCGACGTCGCGCGCGAACTCAACCCGGACCGCTCCGACGGCGTGTCCAGCCTGTTCAGCACGATGTTCGCCGTCCGCTCGCCGGCCGCTGCCGCCCTCCACCGCACTGACCAGGACGGCCGGGACCTGCGCGGCGAGCGCCGCCCGCTGCCTAACGGCACCGCCCAGTTTCCGCTGATGGTGGTGGCCGAGTTCGGCGGGGACGGCGGCTTTGGCCCGCTCGAGTTGGAGACGACCTACCAGCCGGGCTCGGTGTCGGCGGCGTTCGCCGGCTCGGTGGGCCCGCGGCTGGAGCGGCTGCTGGCCCGGGCGCTGGCCGAGCCCGGCACGGCGATCGGCCCGATCGACCTGCTCGGCTCGGCCGAGCGTGACCGGGTGCTGGTCGACTGGAACGACACCGCCGGGCCCAGCCCGACCGAGCCGTGGGTGGCGCTGTTCGCCGCTCGGGCCGCGGCCAGCCCCGACCGGACGGCGCTGGTCACCGCCGAGCGGACCCTGACCTACGGTG
>NZ_CDWTNB010000236.1:0-5395 GCF_977947065.1 Frankia sp. CgJB1 | reverse complement strand
GGGCATGACCACGACTGAGCCCGAATCCGCGCGACCCGAATCCGCCTCAGACCACTCGCACGACCCGGCTGCCTGGGGCGAGCCGCGGAGCAAGACGATCACCTGGCACGACCCGCTGCCTGTCGCCGCGGCGGCGGCGTCGCTGAGCGGGCTGGAGTTCCTGTCCGCGATGCGTGACGGGCGCATTCCGCCGCCCCCGATCTCCCGTCTGTTCGACTTCCGGCCAATCGAGGTCACGCCGGGAGACGTTGTCTTCACCTGTCTGCCGGACGAGTCGGCCTACAACCCGATCGGCCTCGTCCACGGTGGCCTGGTCTGCACGATCCTGGACACCGCGACCGCCTGCGCGGTGCACTCCACGCTGGCGGCCGCGGTGGCGTATACCTCCATCGAGATCAAGGTTAATTACCTGCGGCCGGTGCGCGTTGTCGACGGCCGGCCGAGCCGACTTACCGCGCACGGCTGGGTGACCAGGCCGGGACGGCGGGTGGCTTTCGCCGAGGGGGACGTCCGGGATGACCAGGGCAAGGTCGTGGCCACCGCCAGCAGCACCTGTCTGATCATGGGTGGGACGGCCTGATCCCATGGCCTGATTCCGCGGCCTGACCGGAGACCCGATTCCCCGGCCTGACCGGCGGCCCGGCCCGACGCTCGGCCGGGCCGGATGCGAGCACGGGCGCGTCGTCGGGCGGCTGGCCCGACATCGTCCATGGACTGTCCCGAACTCGCGTCCGTGCTGTCCCGGCCTTGTCTTCCCGGCGTCCGCAACTCGGCGGGGTCGGCTAACGGACACCCTTGTGGGGCAGTTCATCGGACGATCCACATGCAGTCTGTACGTACACGCTGTATGGTCAATGCAGAGATCATCGCTCATCCACTGGTGACCTAACGAGAGGGGGCCAGCCGTGGCGGTCGAGTGGCGGTACCAGCTCCGGATTGGGACCTACCTGGCGAAGCAGAAGCTGCTTCGTCGCAAGCACTTCCCGCTCGTACTGGAGCTGGAGCCGCTGTTTGCCTGCAACCTGTCCTGCACTGGATGTGGCAAGATCCAGCACCCGGCGTCCGTCCTCAAGCAGCGGATGAGCGTCGACGACGCCTTGGCTGCGGTGGAGGAATGCGGCGCTCCGGTGGTCGCGATCGCGGGCGGCGAGCCGCTGATGCACCCGCAGATCCACGAGATCGTGAACCAGCTGGTCAAGCGCAAGAAGTTCGTGATCCTCTGCACGAACGGGCTGCTGCTCCAGAAGAAGCTCAAGAACTTCACCCCGTCGCCGTACTTCACCTTCGTCCTGCACATCGACGGTCTGCGTGAGCGGCACGACGCGGTGGTGGAGAAGGAGGGCACGTTCGACGAGTGCGTCCGCGCCTTCCACGCGGCGAAGGCCGCGGGCTTCCGGGTCGGGTCCAACTCGACGTTCTTCAACAACGACAGCCCGCAGGACGTCATCGACATCCTGACGTTCCTCAACGACGACCTCAAGGTCGACCAGATCCAGCTCTCACCCGGCTATGCCTACGAGAAGGCGCCCGACCAGGAGCACTTCCTGGGGGTCCAGGAGACCCGCGAGATGTTCTCGAAGGTCTTCGCGGACGGCCGGCGCAAGAAGTTCCGGCTCAACCACTCGCCGGTCTTCCTGGACTTCCTGGAGGGTAAGAGGGAGCTCAGCTGCACCGCGTGGGGCATCCCGAGCTACTCGCTCTTCGGCTGGCAGAAGCCCTGCTACCTGATGAGCGACGGGTACGTCTCGTCCTACAAGGAGCTCGTCGAGACCACCGACTGGGACGCCTACGGTCGTGGCAAGGACCCGCGGTGCGCGAACTGCATGGCGCACTGCGGCTATGAGACCTCCGCGGTGCTGGCCACCATGGGTTCCCTCAAGGAGTCCATCCGGGCGGCCCGCAGCGTCTGAGCTGGCCCATCGTGGTCTGAGCCGGCTCACGGCGTCACCGTCACCGTCAGATGACGTCGTCCGGCGGGAGCAGGGTTTCGCTGGCGTCGACGATGCCAGCCGGCTTTAGCCGGCAGTCCCGCGGGAGCCGGCGCCGCCGTCGGCACTGACCGGCGGCTGCTCGGCGAGATCGCCACCGCGGCCGAGTCCGCGCAGCAGCCGGTCGAGCACGGTGCCGACCTCGAGGCGGGCGGTGTCCGGGTCCGCGGCGCCGGCGGTGTAGATGCTCGCCTCCGACAGCAGGGCGGCGACCAGCCTGGTCAGCGGGACCACCGGCAGCGGGTCGATGCGGTCCTCGGCCATCGCGCGCTCCAGCCACTCCGAGAGCAGCCGGTAGCCGTGCTTCTCGACGAGCGCATCCCAGGCGTCGTTGCCCAGCACGGCCGGACCGTCGACGAGGACGATGCGCTGGAAGTCGCTGTCCGCGGTGGAGATGTCGAGCAGGGACTGGAACCCGGACCGGAGCTGCGTCCAGGCGTCGCTGGGAAGCTCCGCGTCCCGGGCAAGTTCACCAGCAACGAGCTGTTCGGCCACCTCCGTCGCGACCTGTTCCATCACGGTGCGAAACAGCGCGGCCTTGTCGCGGAAGTGGTGGTAGAGCGCGCCACGGGTGACCTGCGCGTCGGCGACGATCTCCTCGGTGCCGGTGGAGGCGAACCCCTGTTCGGCGAACCGACGGCGGGCGGCGGAGATCAAGGCCTGACGGGTGTCAGCCGTCTGCGCGGTACGACGGCTTCGTGTCACCCCTTGATTATGGTGTAGCCGAGGCCGTTGTACCCACTACCGTCCCGGCACGAGCGGGCCTGGTCGTGACGAACCTGCTCCGATGAACCCGCAACCGCCGACGGACACCGATCCGTGGCTGTCGTCTCGCCCTCTGGTCGCGCCCTCGCCAGCCGTTCGTCGCGCACCGCCGATCACTTTTCGTTTTCAACTTGTTGCCGTCGGGTATCTCCGATCACCGCCGCCGATCGTGAGGTGACGGAAAGTGATCATTGTTTCCGCGGGGCGTGGTGGGCACCATCGTCGATGCTCATGTCGGCTACCCCACCGCCGGCCGGAGGCCCGGGATTTCAGGGTGGCGGCAGGAGCGTTTCGGGGGGGAGATCTCCGTACCGGCTCGACCAGACCGGGACGGAAGCCTTGTGACCCCGCATTACCCGGGACGCCCGCACGCCCTTGAGGGGCCCGTGGCAGTATCACTTTCTGTGACAGTGCTGCTGTGGGTCGCCGTTGCCTCTCTGCTCGCTTGGCTCTACCTGACCGTCGGCCATGGGTTCTTCTGGCGGACCGATCAGCGCCTGCCATCCCGGCAGGCGCCGGCCGCTTGGCCCAGTGTGGCGATCGTCGTGCCGGCTCGGGACGAGGCCGACGTGCTTCCCGTGACGTTTCCGACGCTGCTTGCCCAGGACTACCCCGGTCGTGCCCGGCTAATCCTGGTGGACGACGGTTCCACCGACGGGACCACGGAGGTTGCCCGGGACCTGGCAGAACAGGCCGCTGCGCGCGGCGAGACCAACGTGACGCCGGCCATGACCACATCCACCGAACCCCCCGCCGGTTGGACCGGGAAGCTGTGGGCGCTGCGGCGGGGCATCGAGTGCGCTGGCGACGTCGACTTCCTGCTCCTCACCGACGCGGACATCTCCCATCGCCCGGGATCGCTGACTGCGCTCGTCGCGTCGGCGACCTCCCAGAAGCTGGACATGGTGTCGCAGATGGCCGTGCTGCGGGTGCAGACCGGCTGGGAGCGTCTGATCGTCCCGGCCTTCGTGCACTTCTTCGCGATGCTGTACCCGTTCCGGTGGTCGAACCGGCCGGGTTCGCGGGTGGCCGCTGCGGCCGGCGGATGTTCCCTGATCCGCCGGGAGGCCCTTGCGGCGGCCGGTGGACTGGCGGAGGTGCGCGGCGCCGTCATCGACGACGTGGCGATCGCGCGGATCATCAAGCGTTCGGGTGGGCGGACGTGGCTCGGACTCGCAGAGCAGGTCCACAGCCAGCGCCCGTATCCGCGACTCGCGGATCTGTGGAAGATGGTGTCCCGCAGCGCCTATGCGCAGTTGCGGCACTCCCCGTCGCTGTTGGTCGGGACCGTGTTGGGACTGAGCCTGGTCTTCGTCATCCCGGTGGTCGCGACCATCGTAGGCATCGTGACCGGCGACGTCGCCACGGCTCTCGTCGGCGGGATCACCTGGTTGATCATGACTGTCACCTATCTGCCGATGACCCGCTACTATCGTCAGCCGCTGCCGCTGGCCCTGCTACTCCCCGGAGTGGCCGTGCTGTACCTCGCGATGACGGTGGACTCGGCGCGGCTCAAGCGGGCCGGGCGGGGAGCGGCCTGGAAGGGGCGTACCTACCAGGATCACGGTGCCCCGGCTGCCGCCGCCCGCGAGTATCCGAATGGCCCGGGTGAGCGGCGTGAGGGCTCGGTGGCCGGGCCGGCCGGCTCCCCGGGCATGCCGGCACCGGTAGCCGTGTCGCCGTACCCGGACGGCGTTGCCACCGTCGCCTCATCGGCTTTGTCATCCGCCTCGTCCACGGTGCCCGCAACACCCCTGGTGATGGCGACATCCTCGGCGGTCCCCGCGCCGGCCGTGGCGCCGGTTTCCCCCACGCCCACGCCGCGCCCCTCCACGGCATCGTCATCGGCCCGGGGCGGATCGACCGATCAGCCCCGGGCCTAACTGGTGGTCCCGATGCATGGAGGAGATGAACCATGGGGAGGTTCGGAGACGGTCGACGAGTAGGACGGGGGCGAGGGTGCGTGAGGCCGCCATGATGGTTACCTACAACCTAGACCGTTCGGTTCGAAATTGTCAAGGGTAGGGTCCGTCGCGTGAGCGAGTCATCCATCCCGGCCGGGACGGCCGAACAGGACCGTCCGCCGGTCACCGGGGCCGGTGGCACGGCCGAATCACGGCCGGCGACGCGCGGCGATGCCCGGCGCGCGGCGATCCTCGACGCGACACTGGCTCTTCTCGCCGAGCAGGGTTACGACAAGCTGTCGACCCGCGCGGTGTCGGCCCGGGCGAAGGCATCGAAGGAGACGCTGTACGCCCACTTCGGCGATCGGCGTGGCCTGCTCGCGGCACTCGTCTCCCAGGAGGCGGAAGCTACGAACGCCGCTCTTCGACAAGCCTTGGCCGACGTCGGCGGCGGACCGGTGCGACCGGTGCTCGCCGCGGCGCTGACCGAGCTGCTTGCGCTGCTCACCAGCGCCCGTTCGGTCACCATCAACCGGGTCGCCATCGCCGCGCTGCCCGCTGACCCGGATCCCGCGGAGGCTCTCGTCGCCTGGGGTCGGCGTACCACTGGTCTCCTCTTCGAAGCCCTGCTGAGGCGAGGCGTCGCCCGTGGTGAGCTCGCGTTCGATGATGCCGCCGAAGCGTTCGAGGTGCTCTTCGGCCTCACCATCCGCGACAGTCAGATCGCCGCCCTGCTGG
>NZ_CDWTNB010000235.1:0-5434 GCF_977947065.1 Frankia sp. CgJB1 | reverse complement strand
CACCCGCTTGGCGACCTCGTCCCCGCCGCGGCGCTCCACGAACTCGACCGCCTTGGAGTAGTACTCCCACTGGATGTCCAGCGCGCTGACCTCACGCCCGTTGGCCAGCTTGATCCTGCGCTGGCAGGTCATGTCGTGGCTGACCTCGCGAATCGCCCGGATCGGGTTCTCCAGGGTCATGTCCCGCAGCATCACGCCAGCTTCGATCATGCGCAGCACCAGGTCGGTCGCCCCGAGCTTGAGCAGCATGGTCGTCTCACTCATGTTCGAGTCGCCGACGATCACGTGCAGCCGCCGGAACCGCTCGGCGTCGGCGTGCGGCTCGTCACGGGTGTTGATGATCGGCCGGGACCGGGTGGTCGCCGAGGACACCGACTCCCAGATGTGCTCGGCGCGCTGGGAGATGCAGTACACCGCGCCCCGCGGGGTCTGCAGCACCTTGCCCGCGCCGCACAGGATCTGCCGGCTGACCAGGAACGGCACCAGCACGTCCGCGAGCTTCGAGAACTCGCCGTGCCGGCCGACGAGGTAGTTCTCGTGACAGCCGTAGCTGTTGCCGGCGGAGTCGGTGTTGTTCTTGAACAGATGGATGTCGCCGGCGATGCCCTCCTCGCGCAGCCGTCGTTCGGCCTCGACAAGCAGGCCCTCGAGGATGCGTTCCCCGGCCTTGTCGTGGGTGACCAGGTCGGGCACGGAGTCGCATTCCGGGGTGGCGTACTCCGGATGGCTACCGACATCCAGGTAGAGGCGGGCGCCGTTCTTGAGGAACACGTTGCTGCTGCGTCCCCATGACACGACACGACGGAACAGGTACCGTGCCACCTCGTCCGGGGACAGCCGTCGCTGCCCCCGGAACACGCAGGTGACGCCGTACTCGTTCTCCAGTCCGAAGATGCGGCGGTCCACGTCTGCGACCCTATGCTCGAATGCCGCCTCGGCGCGCCGGGACGCTCGGGCCGGATGTCACCCTGAGGCGGATTCGCCCCTCCTGTGGACGGACGGGCCGACCGACGACCGCCAGGCCCAGCCCGACAACGAACCAGCCGGCGAGGACCAGTACCGGACGGCCACCGCCGGCACCGTCGAAGTAGGCCGTCGAGCGCAGCAGCGTGGCACCCGCCCCCGGCGGCGCGAACTGGCCGATGTCGCCCCAGGGCTGTGGCAGCATCTCCGGTGCGGAGGCCGCCGCCGACAGGGCGGCACCAGCGACCAGAACCAGCACCGCGGCGACGAGACCCGGCACGCCCGCGACCGCACCGAGTCCCAGGACCGGCCCGGCGACGGCCAGCGCCAGCAACGTCACGACCGCCATAGTCGTCAGGAACTCCCCGGGCAGGACGTCCAACGCCCCCTGCAGCGCGACGGCCCCGGCGAAGCCGGAGAGCACCGCGAGCGCGGCGAGCCCGGCGAGCCGGATCACCCGCGATCCCACCATCCGCGCCAGCAACACGCCGGCCGCGGTGATCACCAGCGTCAACGGGAGGTAACCGGCCGCCAGCCCGCCGCCGGCCTGGTCCCGTGGCGCGTTGGCCACCACGTCGACCACCGGGATCTCCAGACCTGGCATGAACACCCGGATGCCCCGGGTCAGCGCCTCGGTGACCGCCGGGCTCGCCGCGGAGGCGACCCGCAGGGTCAGGCCGTTGCCGCCGATGACGATCGCGGCGTAGGCGTCACGCTCGCGCAGCGCACGGTCGGCGGCGGCCACCGTCGGCACCGTGCGCACCGTGAGGGCGCCCGGCTCCACCCGGCTGATCTGGTCGGCGAGCGCGGTCGCCGCGGGTGCCGGGCCCACGGTGAGGATCGGCAGGTCCCGGGGGCGCAGGCTGGTGACGGACGTTCCGTACAGCCAGACCAGGACGCCCATCAGCAGGGCCATGCCGACGGTGATGACGGCGATCCGCCGGGCACCGGGCGTGCCGAGCCCGTCGACGCCGCCGAGCCGGGCCCACGCCCGTCCGGCCGGATCAGCCGGATCGGCCGGATCGGGCAGGCCGGGCAGGCCGGTCTCGCCCGAGGCCAGTGGGGGCGACGGCGCCGAGTGTCCCGGCTGGGGGCACTGTCCCGGAAGAGGATCATGTTCGCCGCCGCCACGATGCCGTCCCCCGCTCACCACAGGAGGGCTCCGACGGTCCGGTCGACGTACGCCGGGTCCACCGCACTCCCCCAGGTCGCCGCCACCCTCGGCAGTGGTTGCCTCACCGCGTCCTCCCTCCGTCCAGCGACACCCGCCAAGCCACTACAGGGAGTAGCGTGACGCCTTCATGCTGTCGAGGCCTGTCTGGCGGCGTGCCGCGGCCCGGCGTGTCCGGGTGAATCCGCCGGTCCGCGGCGGTTCCAGACACCAGGTGGTCGACGGACCATGGGCAGGACAGGCGGATCGGGCGGGAAGGCTCGCCGGCGGAAAGGATGGCGCCATGGCAACCGGAACGAACGACGCGACGTCCCATCGAACACGACATCACGGCGAAGACAGGGCCCGGCTGCGGGCGCAGGTCGTCCGCGGCCGCGGCGGGCTGCCGCTCACAGTCCTCGCCCCGGCCGCGGAGGACCCGCCGCGCGGCGGCATGGTCGTCGTCCAGGACTCCCGAGGCATCACGCCGTACCTGGTTTCCGTCTGCGACCGGCTCGCCGGTGCCGGCTGGCTCGCCGTGGCCCCGCACCTGTATCACCGCGACGGGCTGGACGAGGTGGACCCGGCCGACGGCTGGGCCGCGGCCACGTCGACGATGGGCACCCTGTCCGGCGCGGGCATCGACGCCGACATCGACGCGGCGCTCGGGCACCTCCTCGACGCGGGCTTCCCCGCCGAGCGGAACGCGATCATCGGCTTCTGCATGGGTGGCACGGTCGCGCTGCACACCGCCACCCGGCACCCCCTCGCCGCGGCGGTGTCGTTCTACGGCGGCGGGGTCAGCACACCGTACTGGCCCGGCATCCCCGCCTTGGTGGAGGCGGCACCGTCGTTGCGCGGGCCGTGGCTCGGCCTCTACGGCGAGGAAGACGCCCTGATCTCCACCGACGAGATCGCCGCCCTACGGGCCGCGGCCGCACGCTCGGGCGCCCCGACGGAGCTGGTCAGCTACGCCGGGGCCGGCCACGCCTTCCACAGCGACGACCGGGAGGCGGTCTACCGCCCGGTCGCCGCGGCCGACGCCTGGTCACGGGCACTCGCCTTCCTCGACCGGCACGTCCGCCCCCGCTGAGGCGCCCGGCCGGCCAATCGAAGATCGCCACCATCGACATCGCGAGCATCACCCGCACGGCGCCCAGAGGTCACTCCGGTCGGCTTCCGACCCGGTCCCCCGCACCGCCACCACGCTGAGTTGGGGTGCCACCGGCTCGCGACCAGTGGGCCTGGGCGCACCGCCGACCGGAGCCCGCGCACGCAGACGGCGTGTCGGCCGCCGACCAGGGATCTCCCTTACCCGCGCAGGACGTCCACCATAGTGGAGATGGAAAGGCCGAGCAGAACGAGGGCGGCGAGCTGCTGGACCCGGCGCAGCGGAGCGACCCGCAGCAGGAAGTGGCCAAAGGCGACAGCCAGCCCAGTGACGGTGCACAGGGCCAGCAACGCGCCGACGCCGACGGGAATCGGGCGGTGGTAGCGGGCCGCGAGGGTGGCGGTGAGAATCTGGGTGAGATCACCGAACTCGGCGACGAGGACAACACCGAACGCCTCGGCCCATACGCGTCTCGCGGCGGGTCCCTCGACGCCGGCGGCCTTGTGCCCCTCCAGTTCGGCGGGGTCGGCGGGGTGGGAACGCAGGAGGAGGACCGCACCGACGAAGAACAGCGCCCCGGCGACCAACTCGACAGCTCTTCGGGGCAGCGCCGCGACCAAGCCGCCGACGGCGGTGGCGACGCCGACGTGCACTGCGAACGCTGCCCAAATCCCAGCGAGAACCGGCAGCGGCCGGTAGCGGGCACCCAGAACGAGTGCCGCCACGAACGTCTTGTCCGGCAGCTCGGCCGGGAAGACCACAGCGAAGGCGGTCGCTGCAATGATGATATTGTCCACGGCGAGCCCCCGCCGGCCCGGGGCCAGCCCACCCCAGCAGGGCGGCGTGTGATGAGCCCCTTCGAAGGCTCCTGCCTGGTCGAACGGCATCCTACCCGGCCCGCGGACCTCACGAACCGCGAAACACGCCCCCGCGGGGACGCGGCAGCACAAGAACCGTTTGCCAGCTAGGGCTGACAATCTTGGTTCGGGGTCCCGAAATCACCATCCGTCCGGTCGCTACGCGGCTGCGGTGATCCGGTACACCTCGCGACGACCGGCGGGCGGACGGCCCGGAGACCCATCAGCGATCATGTCTGGCAGGACCGCCGGGCCCAGGCGGCGAACATCGCCGCGCTGATGAGGAGGTTGTTCTCGTCACGGCTGAGGGACCACCACTGGTCCACCTCGTCCCGGGTCAGCAGTCCGGCTTCAATGATGCTCTCCTGGAACCGCTCCACGAGGAGCTGCCAGGCGAGCCACGACTCGCCGGTGCCGCGGGACTGAACGCCGTGGTAGTGCGCGGACTCGTCGGTGAGGTCCAGGCTGAGCACATCGCCGAGGAGTCGGCGGCCATAGGTCGCGTCAAACCCGCCACCCTCGCCTATGAGCCCTTGCAGCGCGCGGACCATGGCGGTGTGTATCGGCGCCTCCGGGACGACCAGGTCGGCGCAGGTCCAATCGACCTCCTCGATCAGAAGCCAGCCGCCTGGTGCGACCGCCGCCGCGAGCCGTTGGAGCGCACGCCGATGGGGGTGGAGGTGTGCGATCAGGAGCCGGGCGTGGACCAGGTCGAACCGCGCGTGCGGAAGATCGTCGACCATCACGTCCATGCGCCGGACCTCGACCGGCTCCGGTAGCCGGTCGAGGAAGCGGATGTCGCGGTCCACCGCGAGGACGTGCCCCGCGGGGCCGACGACCTCGGCCAGGGCCCGGGCGACCGAGCCGGTGCCCGCGCCGACCTCGAGGCAGTGATGCCCAGCGCCGATACCCAGGGCCGCCACGAGCCGCATGGTGCCCGGGTCCCACAGCTGCGCCATCGCTTCGAGGCGGGTGCGCTCGTCCGGATGCCCCTGGTCCAACACGTAGGTGGACAAATCAGTGCCCCCATGGTCACATATGGCGTCGATCGACGTCCGCTGGGACTCCCACACGGATTATTCCTCGCCTCGCCGGGTGTTTACACCGGCGATCCGTTTCTCCTATCGAGTCATAGACGACCTTGCGGCGCACGGGGCGTTTATGTGAGCATTCCATCGACATCGCGACCGAATCGGTTCGAAGAATGTTCATCTCGTGGTAGTCGGCAGAGGCTGTCATCAACGGCACTGTAATCAACGGAACTCCAGCGAGATGATTTTGTGGCACCCGTGCCGAGAGAGGGGCGTGGACGTGTCGCAATGCCATTTCCGCTAAGTTGATCAAGTTGCGGTC
>NZ_CDWTNB010000234.1:0-5444 GCF_977947065.1 Frankia sp. CgJB1 | reverse complement strand
TCGACGCGCTGGCCGAACACTGGGTGGCGGGCGGCGCGGTCGGCTGGGCTGCCCTGCACCCCGCGCCGCGGGTGGTCGTGCCCCTGCCGTCGTACCCGTTCGCGCGGATGCCCTGCCGGTTGACCGGGTCGGCCGCGCCGACGGCTCCGCCCGGACCACCAGGGGCGCCCGAGCCGACCGAGCCGACCGAGGCCGAGCTGACGGAACGGCAGCCACCGGCGGCGCCCGAGCCGGCCGAGGTGGTGGAGTTGCGGGGGCGACCAGGGGTACCCGAGCCGCGCGAGGTCACGTTGGTGGAACGGCAGTGGCTGCCGGTCGGCGCCGTCCCGTCCGGCGCTGCCCCGGTCGAGGGCACCATCCTGTGCCTGCACCGGCGGACGACCGCGGACCTCGCCGCCCGGCTCGCGCGGGGCCATCCGGGCGTCGTACCCGTCGCCGAGCACGACCTCGCCGACCCGGCCGGCATCCTCGACCGCCTGCCGCGGGTCACCGGCTGGATCGACCTGACCGACCTCGACCGGACCGAGGACGACCCGGGCTCGACCGACCGCCGCCTCGTCCTGCTCCGCGCCGTCGTCGCGGCGGGGCGTACCACCGGGCTGCGAGGGCTGGTCGTCACCCGCGGTCTCCAGGACCTCGACGGCCCGCCGCCGGGCACAGCGGGCGCCCGGATGGTCGGGTTCGTGCGGATGCTCGGCGCCGAGTACGCGAAGGTCGTCACGACGGCGCTGGACACCGATGTGCCTGCCGAGCGTGTGGAGCAGCTGCTGACCGCGCTGTGGGGCGAGTGGCACCTGCCCGCGGCGAAGGCCGAGGTGTGCCATCGCAACGGCCTGCGCTACCGGCCCGTGCTGCGGCCGGCCCTGACCCGGCACCGGCCGCTGCCGGTGTCGCCGGACCAGGCGTACGTGGTGACCGGCGGGACGCGCGGCCTGGGCGCGCGGGTCGCGGCCCATCTGGTGGAGCGGGGTGCGCGCCGCATCGCGCTGCTCGGCCGCCATCCGCTGCCGCCCGAGGAACGGTGGGATGGCCTGCTCGACGCGGCTGCCGCCGAGCGCGTGCGCGCGGTGCGCGACCTGCGCCGCGCCGGAGCGCGGGTCGAGGTGCACACGGGCACGTTGACCGACGGGGCCGCGCTCGGGTCGTTCCTGGACCGGGTGCGGCGCGAGCTGGGACCGATCGGTGGCGTCGTGCACTGCGCCGGCGGACCGGCGGCCCGGCCCGGGGCGTTCACCCGCGGCGACTCGGCGTCCGTGGCGGCGGTGTTCAGGCCGAAGGTCGATGCCCTGGAGCGGCTGCTGGACCTCACGTCGGTCGACCGCCTGGCGTTCTTCCTGACGTTCTCGTCGGTGTCCGCGCTGGTGCCGAGGATGGCGGTCGGGGTGTCGGAGTACGCGGCGGCCAACGCGGCGATGGATTTCGTGGTGGCGCGGCACGCGCGGGCGGGCAGGCCGTGGCTGCGGTCGGTGGCGTGGCCGATGTGGCAGGACAGCGGGTCGGGCCGCGGCGGGCCGAACGTCGGTGAGCCGGTCGGGCTCGGGTCGTTGCGCGACGCCGAGGCGTTGCACGCGCTGGAAGGGGTGGTGGCCATGCCGTGGGGCGGGGTGGTTCTCCCGGTGCGGCCGCTGTCGCCCGACCTCGACCTGAACTCGCTGCTCGACGCCAGGACGGCGCCGCCCGACCCGACTGCGTTGCCCGACCCGACTGCGCCGCCAGATCTGGTCGCGGTGCCCGGCCCGGTCGCGGCGCCGCCCGAGCCGCTGAGGTCCGTGGAGGACGTGGCTGCGCGCCTGGTGGGGATCTTCGCGCCCGCTCTGGATATCCCGGCATCGAGCTTCGACGCCGAAGCGGACTTCGGGGACATCGGCGTCGACTCCGTGGTCCTGGCCGAGCTGCTGGAACTGGTGGAGCGCGAGGTCGGCCGCCACCTGCCGCCGTCGGTGCTGATGGAGTTCCCGAGCGCGGCGGGTCTCGCCGGCTACCTCGTGGCGGAGGGCATCACCTTCACCGCCCCGGCGGAGGGCGTCACCATCTCCGAGCCGGGGGAGAGAGCCGGAACGCCGCATGTCGAGCCGGAACTCGGTCGCGTCGCACCCGCGCCGACCGGTCGAGCCGAGGTCATCCCCCCGCGCTGCGATCCCGACGACCGCAGAATCGCGATCATTGGCATGGCCGGGCGGTTCCCGGGCGCGCCGGACGTCGCCACGTTCTGGCGCAACCTGCTGGACGAACGGCACTCGGTCGCCGAGGTGCCCCGGGACCGTTGGGACACCGAGCGGCTCTACGACCCCCGGCCTCAGCTCGGCCGCAGCGTCAGCAGGTGGGGCGGCTTCGTCGACGGCCTCGCCGACTTCGACCCGGAGCGGTTCGGCCTCACCGACGAGGAGGCCACGGCCCTCGACCCCGGTATCCGCCTGTTCCTCGAATCGACCCTGGACTGTCTGCACGACGGCGGCTACACCCGCGACGAGGTGTGGGGCCGCCGGGTCGCGGTCGTGGTCGGCGGGCGCATCTCCGCCTACGGACGGCGGGCGGCGCTGCGGCCCAGTGTCCTGCAGTCCGACCAGAACTTCCTGGCCGCGCAGGTGGCGCACCGCTTCAACCTCACCGGTCCGAACCTGGTGGTGGACAGCGCCTGCTCGTCCGCCCTGGTGAGCGTCCACCTGGCCACGCGGATGCTGCTCGCGGGCGACGCGGAGATGGCGGTCGCGGGCGGCGTGGAGATCCTGTTGGACGAACAGGCGTACCTGGAGTTCAGCGCGGCCGGGGTGATCTCGCCCACCGGTGTGTGCCGCCCGATGGACCAGCGCGCCGACGGGATCGTGCCCGGTGAGGGCTGCGGCGCGGTTCTGCTCAAGCCGCTGGCGAAGGCGCTGGCCGACGGGGACAGGGTGCACGCGGTCATCGAGGCGGTCGAGGTCAACAACGACGGCCACACCATCGGTGTCACCACCCCCAACGTCACCGCCCAGGCCGACGTCGTCCGCGCGGCGCTGCATGCCGCCGGCCGGAGTGCCGACGAGATCGGCCTGGTCGAGGCGCACGGCACCACTACCATGATCGGCGATCCGATCGAGCTTCAGGCGCTCACCCGGGTCTACCGGGAGATCTCCACCCGCACCGGCTTCTGCGCCGTCGGCAGCCTCAAGTCCAATGTCAGCCACCTGCTGTGCGCGGCGGGTGTGGCCGGGCTGATCAATGTGTCGCTGGCGGTGGAACACGGCCGCGTCCCGGCCACCCTGTTCTGCGAACGTCCCAACCCGAGGTTCGACTTCGAACGGTCACCGTTCCGGCCCGCGACCGCGACCACGGACTGGCCCGCGCCGCCGGAGCGCCGCGTGGCCGGACTGAGCTCGTTCGGCCTGGGCGGCACGAACGCGCATGTCGTCGTCAGCGGGCTGCCCGACACGCTGCGCGCCCGGCAGACCCGTCAGCCCCTGCCTCCGCCCTCCTACCAGCGGCGCAGGCTGTGGCTGGACCGGGCCCGGAACGACGCGAACGAGGTTCGCGCACCCGCGGGACCGACGGGCGTTCCCGCCGCACGGCGTAGCCGCACCGGGCTCCTCGAACTGAGGTTCGTCGACCCTGTGCCGGTCGCACGCTGACAGGGAACCGCTTGCGCGGAGGGAGAGGAAACCCGCGTACTCATGGACTCCACGGCACAGCTGTCGACGCAGGCGCCGCCCGTGCCCGCCAGGCAGGTGCACCTCGCGGTGGGCGGCGTCATGGTCGGCATGCTCCTGTCCGCCCTCGACCAGACGGTGGTCAGCACCGCGCTGCCGCTGATCGTCGGCGACCTGGGCGGTGTGGGCAGCCTGCCCTGGGTTGTGACGATCTACCTGGTGACCTCCATGGCCACGACGCCGTTGTGGGGCAAGGTCTCGGATCTGTACGGCCGCCGCGCGGTGTTCCAGGTGGCCATCGTGGTGTTCGTCGTCGGCTCGCTGCTGTGCGCCGTCGCGCAGGAGATCTGGCACCTGGTCGTGTTTCAGGCGGTCCAGGGCGTCGGCGCGGGCGGGCTGTTCGTGCTCGCGCTGTCGGTGATCGCGGACGTGGTGCCGCCCGCCGAGCGCGGTCGCTACCAGGGTGCGTTCGGCGCGGTGTTCGGTCTGGCCAGCGTGGGCGGTCCGCTCGTGGGCGGCTTCTTCGCCGACGGGCCGGGCTGGCGGTGGGTGTTCCTCGTCAACCTGCCGGTCGGCATCCTCGCCCTGTTCGCGGCGTCCGCCGGTCTGCGCGGCGTCAGGACTCCGCAGCGCGGCCACCAGATCGACGCGCTGGGCGCGGTGCTCGTGGTCGGTACGGTCACCTGCACCCTGCTGTACCTGAACTGAGCGGGCAACGAGCTGGGCTGGGCCTCGCCGGGCGCGTTGGCGCTGCTCGCCGCGGGGGTGGTGCTGGCGGTGGCGTTCGTGCTGGCGGAGCGGCACGCCGCGGAGCCTATCACGCCGATGTCGCTGTTCGGCAACCGAGGTGTCGGCATCGCCACCCTGTTCGGGTTCCTGTCCGGCGCGGCGATGTTCACCGGCATCGTGTTCCTGTCGCTGTACTTCCAGGCGGTCAGAGGCTACTCGGCCACCCTGTCGGGCGTCGCCATGCTGCCCGCGATGCTCGGCCTGGTGGCCGCCTCCATGGGGTCCGGAATCCTGATCAGTCGTACCGGCCGCTACAAGCTGTTCCCGGTGGCGGGCTCGGCGGTGCTGGCGGTCTCGCTGGCCCTGCTGTCCTTCGTGGACGTCGACATCTCGTACTGGCTGGTCGCCGTGTACTCGCTGCTGTTCGGCGTGGGCGTCGGCTGTGTGATGCAGCCCGTCATCACCGCGGTGCAGAACTCGGTGGAGATGAAGGACATCGGCGCGGCCACCGGCATGGTGAACTTCTTCCAGCGCCTGGGGTCGGCGATCGGCGTCGCCGTTCTCGGCTCGGTGCTCGCCGCCAGGCTGGCGAGCGACGGCACGACCGAGAGCATTCCCGCGCTGCGGGCGCTGCCCGAAACCGAGCGGAACGCGGCGATCGGCACGTACACCGACGCCCTCACCGACCTTTTCCTCATCGCGGTGCCGCTGGTGGTCGTGGCGTTCCTGGTGTCGCTGATGCTGCGGGAGAGCCGCCGCGAAAAAGGTTGACCTGCTCGGTGAGACTTTTCCGTCGTCGACTCCGACCTGCGACAACCTCACCCGGCAGACGTGCGATGGAAAAGGCTCAATGTTGGGCGGCGGGACAGCCCTGGCCCGCCTAGGATTCGGAATGAAATAACTTGTTCACTTCGGGGTCCTCGCGAGCCCGTGACCTGCGAAGACGCATATTGGCTTGCATTAATTACTTCATTACGAATTCCTAGCGTCAGGGCTGTCCTCTCCGTACCAGGCGTACCAGAAGGGCAGGTCAGATGAGCCAGGCGGTAATCGGTGAACTGCGACCGGCGTCGGCCCAGAGCCTCAATGCCG
>NZ_CDWTNB010000233.1:0-5449 GCF_977947065.1 Frankia sp. CgJB1 | reverse complement strand
TGGCATTGAGGCCGGGCGGCATGCCTCATCGAAAAACTGCGACCGGAGCGGGGCGACAGGAGCGGGATGGATCTTCAGTTGGCGGGCAAGGTAGTGCTGGTGACCGGCGGCTCGAACGGACTGGGAGCCGCCCTGGTGCGGACGCTGGCCGCCGAGGGGGCGCGGGTGGCCTTCTGCGGGCGCGACGAGACACGGCTGCGGAAGGTTGCCGAGCAGGCGCAGGCTGGCGGTGGCGAGGTTCTCGCCGTACCCGCCGATGTGATCAGCACCACCGACCTTGAACGTTTCGTCGCCACCGCCGTTGACCGGTGGAACGCCGTGGACGCCCTGGTGAACAACGCCGGCGCCAGCGCGGCCGGTACGTTCGAGAAGCAGGCCGACGAGGTCTGGAACGCCGATTTGGAGCTGAAGCTGCACGCGGCGATCCGGGCCTCCCGGCTGGTGTTGCCGTACCTGCGGCGCGCGGGCGGTGGCGGCATCGTGAACTCACTGTCCGTGGCGGCCAGAGCCCCTGGCGCCGGCTCCACCCCGACCTCCGTCACTCGGGCCGCGGGCCTCGCGCTCACCAAGGCCCTGTCCAAGGAGCTTGGCCCGGACCGGATCCGGGTCAACGCGGTGCTGATCGGCCTGGTGGAGAGCGGGCAGTGGGATCGGGCGGCGGCCCGGGAGAACATCACGGGCGACGAGCTGTACGAACGGATGGGGCGGACCTCCGGAATCCCGCTCGGTCGGGTGGGCCGGGCCCAGGAGTTCGCCGATCTGGTCGCGTTCCTGCTCTCCGCGCGGGTCGCCTACATCACGGGTGCGGCGATCAACCTCGACGGCGGCCTCAGCCCGGTCGCCTGACGGCAGATGGCCGGCCGATCAACCGGCGCGCCGGGTCTGCCGTCAGGCCGCCGCAGGTAGCCCTGGTGAGCAACCCGCCTCGCCGCGGGCCGGACCTTCGTAGGCTGGCGGGGTGACCGATCGCCTGTACTTCCGTCAGCTGTTGTCCGGCCGTGACTTCGCCGTCGGCGATCCGGTCGGTACCCAGATGGTCAACTTCGTCTACCTCGTGGGCGACCGCGAGACCGGCGAGGCCCTGATCGTCGATCCCGCCTACAAGGTCGACGACCTGCTCAACCTGCTGGCCGCCGACGGTATGCGGCTCACCGGCGCGCTCATCACCCATTACCACGCTGATCACATCGGCGGAAACGCGTTCGGCATGGAGATCGAGGGTGTCCGCCAGTTGCTCGGCCGGCAGAACGTCCCGATCCACGTCAACCGGGCCGAGGCGGAGTGGGTACGGCGGGCGACCGAGGTCTCCGCGTCCGATCTGGTCGAGCATGATGACAACGACGTGGTGATGGTCGGGGAGATCCTCGTGCGGCTGCTGCACACCCCCGGCCACACCCCCGGCAGCCAGTGTTTCCTCGTCGACGACCGGCTCGTTGCCGGGGACACCCTGTTCCTCGAGGGCTGCGGCCGGATGGACCTGCCCGGCGGCGACGCGGGACTGATGTACGACAGCCTGCGTCGGTTGGCCGCGTTGCCGGACACCACCACCGTCTTCCCCGGCCACCAGTACTCTCCGCAGGCGTCGGAGGACCTCGCGGTGGTCAGGCGGATGAACCACGTCTTCCGGCCGACGAGCGCCCAGCAGTGGAAGGCGATGCTGGGCCTGTCCTGAGTCCCGCGGTCGACCGGGTCGCCGCCGGGAAGACCCTCGTGTTCGCGGAACCGCATGGTCGACAAGGCGAGGAGCCCCGTATGGCAGCCCCGGTCCGTGCCGCAGCCCTGCAACTCGGCTGTCCCGACGAGGAGAACGCGGCGGACCGGGTGCGCAGGGTGCTGGGGGAGATCCGGCGGACCCAGGCGGACCTGGTCGTCCTCCCCGAACTATGGGTCACCGGCTATTTTCACTTCGATCGGTACGAGGCGGAGGCGGAGGCGTTGACCGGGCCGACGGTCACCGCCCTGCGGGAGGCCGCCCGGGAACGCGGATGCCACCTGGTGGCCGGCAGCATCGTGGAACGGTCCGCCGACGGACGGCTTTTCAACACGACCGTGTTGATCGGTCCGGACGGGATGATCCGGCATGCGTACCGCAAGGTGCACCTGTTCGGCTACGGCTCCGCGGAGGCCCGGTTGCTGACGCCGGGTGCCACGGTCGGAACCGTCCCCACCGAACTCGGCGTCGTCGGGCTGGCAACCTGTTACGACCTCCGGTTTCCCGAGCTGTTCCGACTGCTGGCCGAGGGCGGTGCCGAGATCGTGGTGGTGGTGTCGGCCTGGCCGTTGGCCAGGCTGGACCACTGGCGCATGCTCACCCGCGCCCGGGCCATCGAGAACCAGGTGTACCTCGTCGCCTGCAACGCCGCGGGCCGCCAGGCGGGCCGGGAGATGGCCGGGGCGAGCGTCGTCGTCGATCCGTGGGGAGAGGTGCTCGCCGAGGCCGGCCCGCGGCCCACCACGGTGCGCGCGGAGCTGGACCCGGCCCGACCGGCCGCCGTTCGTGCCGAGTTCCCGGTGCTCACGCATCGCCGGCTAGGGCCCGACCAGCAGAACCGGCTCGACCCCGCGTATCCGCTCGACCTGGCCGGGCGTGGCGAGGCCTTTCTCGACTTCTGGCGGGAGCGGCACCTGTGCAGCCTGACCACCGTCCGGCCGGAGGGCAGCCCGCACGTGGTCGCCGTCGGCGCGACGCTCGATCCGGCGGCGGGCATCGCCCGGGTGATCACATCGGCCCGATCCCGCAAGGCCCGCCTGATCGCGGCGGGGCCGGCCCAGGGCACCCCCGTCGGGCTCTGCCAGATCGACGGTCGACGCTGGTCGACGCTGGAGGGACTGGCCGTGCTCCGGGATGATCCGGTGAGTGTGGCCGACGCCGAGTTCCGCTATGCGCAGCGTTACCGCACGCCGCGGGCCAATCCCCGGCGTGTCGTCGTAGAGGTGCGGATCACCCGCGTGCTCGGCAGCGTCTGACCCTCAGGGGCCGAGGGGAACCGCCACGGTGGCCGGGAGTACCGGATCCCCGCTCCCCGTGGGGGCCGTGGCGGCCGTGGCGGTGGCCAGTGCCGCGGATGGCGCCGGCGGGCCCGGCTGCGTGGGTATGGGGAGCCGCACCGGCTCGGGGCATCGCTCGTCGGCCCCGGGGAGTCTTTCCCCAAGGCCTCGCGATGGACAGCACTGTCGCCGTGATGAACAGGACGTTCATCACACTGGCACCGAGGACGATCGCGACGGTCGGAGCCGTGTAGGCGACCTCCCCCCCGTCCGTCGCCTGTCCGGCCCGCACGATCAACGGGTGCATCACGGAGCCGCCGAGTATCACGGCAACGACGGTGATGACGAGTTTCGTCGCCACCCACCAGTGCCGCAGCAGTCCCCATCTCGTTTTCACCGAGATCACCACCCCGGTGACCAGGGTGAGCAGAGCGAGCGGGATATCGAGGACCCGGTCGACGACGTGCATGAGCTCATATGCGGAGTGCCGAAGACCGGCGTCGGCCGCCGCGGTCGAAGCCAGGACAAGCTGTGCGAACGCCACGCCATTCCAGCCGACACCCACCAGCACATGCATTGCCAACAGGGCGGTGCGTATCGGTTTACGCAGGTGGAGGCCCCGCTCGCGCAGGGTGGGTCCGGTCCGACCGGGTCCGGTCGCCGATGCGCCGGCCGTCGAGGCCACGGCGGGTACGGGATTCCCGGAATCGGCTGTCTCCGCAGGATCGGCCGTTAGTGCCGGACCGCGCGGTGATGCCGGGTCTGCCGGTGCCGCCGGACCGGCAGGCGTCGCGCTGGCGGCTGGGTCGGTGCCGGCTGCTGGGTCCGTGCTGTCCGCGGTCTCGAGTGGCGTCGCGGTCTCGAGTGGCGTCGAACCGGCCGCGGTGGGCACCGCCCCGGCGGGGGATGCGGTCATGCGGACGTCTCGGGCAGATTCATCGTCCGATTCTCTCCGTCACTGGATCATCAAGTGAGACGATTTTCAGGCGTCCTGGGATGGCTCTCCGAGCAGCGGATCAAAATAGTACAGCCAATCGGTTGGCCCGGTCTGACACAGGTGACCAGAAGCTACTTTCACAATTTAAATGCAACCGAGCTCGGGCTGTGTACGGATCATGGTATGGAAAGATTGATCATCAGTGGTGCGGGCTTCCGGTGCCGCCACCTTCACGCCCGGTCGGTCGACGGCGCGACCCGTGCGTAACCCACGCGCATGGGACCGGTCCGCTCCACAGCGGCCCGCGGAGGGCGGGCTGCGGCAGGTGACCCCGACGGGGAGCGGGCCGGTCAGGCTGGTGGGATCCGAATCCCTGACCCGGGTCAGGGATTCGGGGTGGGACCGTCCGGTTCGGTCTGCTCAGCGAGGAAACGCTCCAAGGCCTCGCCGAGTTCGTCGGCGGTCGGCAGCGGCTGGACGTCGTCCGTGGTCGGCAGGCTCGGCCCGCGCCGTCCGCGCTGGTAGGCGTCGTACTGCTCTTCCAGGGCGCTGACCAGCGCGGAGGCCTCGCCGCCCTTGGCGATCTGGCTGTCGACCTCGTCCTGGATGGCAACCGCGGCGGAGCGCAGCCCGTCCAGCGGGAGCAGGAGCCCGGTCGCCTTCGACACCGAGGTCAGCAGGACCTCGGTGGCCGCCGGATAGGTCGTCTGCGCCAGGTAGTGCGGGACGTGGACGGCGAAACCCATCGCATCCCGGCCTTCCCGCCCGAGCTCGAATTCCAGCAGGTGGCCGGCGCTGCCAGGGACTTGTAGCCGGCGCAGCCAGGGCTCGTGCCCCACGATGAGGTCCTTACGGGTCGCGTGCGCGCTCACCACCGACGGGCGGGTGTGCGGCACCGCCATCGGAATCGCGTTCAGCCCGACCGTTAGACGGATGCCGAGCCGGGCCACGAGGCCTCGCAGCGCCACCGTGAACCGCTTCCACTGCAGGTCTGGCTCGGGCCCGGCCAACAGCAGGAACGGAGTGCCCGCCTCGTCCCGCAACAGGTACAGCGCGAGGACGGGATCTTCGTAACTCTCCCAGTGATCCTCGGAGAAGACCATGGTCGGCCGGCGGGACCGGTAGTCGAGCAACTGGTCGATGTCGAAGGTGGCGAGCAGCCGATGGTCGAGCGCGGTCATCAGGTGCTCGCCGGCCAGGCTGACCGCGCCGCCAGCGTCGACCACCCCGGTCATCGCCTCCAGCATGACGGGACGGCCGAGATCGATCGAACCGCCGGCCAGGTCCTCGACGAGATCGTAAAGTGCATCGGGATCAAGCACGGGTTGAGGTCCTCCTCACGCCACGGGTCGCGTCCGTCGTCAGGAAGAAGCGTGGCGCGCGCCTCCTCATTCCACCGGCTTATTCCACGGGCCTGTCGCGGCCCGGGGATGCCAGCGAGCCTCGTCACACAGGCGATGCGACAATTTTACCGGTAAGGAGCGATTCGCCGGTGGGTGGTGACGGGCTGTTAGCGTAACCCCG
>NZ_CDWTNB010000232.1:0-5459 GCF_977947065.1 Frankia sp. CgJB1 | reverse complement strand
ACAAGGCACTGACAATCCGTTGAGCACCGTTCCCGGGCGTACCAGGCGGCCGACCACCCCGGCGCGGGTGAACCGGCCCCACGCGGGCATTCCGTTGCGCGGGGTGGGGAGTACCCCTGCGTATGTCGTCGGGGAGGACTCCGCATGAAGCGCAATACCGCCCAACTGGGCGGCGCGTCGGCCGCGATCGCGACCGACGGCTGGACGCTGCGTAAACGCCTAAAACAGACCCGGGGCACCCGACTGCGGGGGGCGGTGCGCGGCGCCATCCCGCTGGCGCTGGCCGGCCAGCTCGCCAACCTCGCCAACATGGGCGTCACGCTGATCATCGCGCGCGCGATGAGTACCCGGTCCTACGGCGCGGTCGCCCAACTGATCGCAATCTTCTTCATCGTGTCCATGCCGGGCAGCGCCCTGCTCGTAGGGGTGGTCCGGCGGATCACCACCTGGCAGCACAGCGGGCAGTTGGACCTGGTGGCGCAGTGGGTCCGCCGGGTCCGCCGGGTCGGGGTCGCGCTCGTGCTGGTCGTCGCCGTGCTCGCGGTGGCCGCTCGGGGCTTCGTGGCCCACGAGCTGTCGCTGCCCGGTCCCGGCGGCGTCGCCGAGATCGTGACCGCCGGTGCCGCCTGGTGTCTGCTCTGCGTCGACCGGGGGCTGCTGCAGTGCGGCCGGCTCTATCCGGCGCTGGCCGCCAACCTGCTCGTCGACGCCGCAGTGAAGACGGTGTTCACGATCGGGTTGGTGCTCGCCGGTCTGGACGAGACCGGCGCGGCGATCGGCGTCCTGCTCGGTGTGCTGGCCGCCCTCGCCCACACGCGGTCCACGCTGCGCCGCCACCCGGACGCGGTCGTAGGAATGTCGCCGGAGCCGGGCTCGCCCGCGGCGCCCACGGCCCCGCTGGCCGTCGAGGTCGGCGCCGCTCTTGTCGCGCTGGCGATGCTCGGCCTCCTGCAGAACATCGACGTCCTTATGCAGGGCCGGCTCGCCCCCGACCAGTCGGGCTCCTACGCGGCCGTCTCGGTGGCCAGCAAGGTACTCGTACTGGCGGCGGTCGTACTGGCCGGCTTCCTGCTGCCGGAGGCCGCCGATCGACGACATCTCGGGCAGCACGCCCTCCATCAACTCGGAGCAACGCTAGCGATACTCCTCGTACCCGCACTGGGGCTGCTCTCCGCCGCTCTCCTCGCACCCGACACACTTCTCTCCCTGGCCTTCGGCTCTCGCTTCACCGATGCCTCCGGCGCGCTTCTCCCCTTGGCCGCAGCGATGACCTGTCTCGGAGCTACCGTGCTGTTCACCCACTACCTGCTCGCTCTCGGCGAGCGTGGCGTACTGCTGGCCCTGGGGCTGGCCGCCGCCGCGGCCGTCCCCCTCATGCTGTGGGCGGACGGATCACCGACGAGCACCGCCCGCGCCAACCTCGCCTGCCAGGCCGTGCTGGCCATCGTCACCGGCCTGTCGGTGCTCGCCGCCGCCCGCCGGACGGCTCGGGCATGAGCGCCGCGAGCAATCGTCGCGGCCCCGGCGCGACGATCCCGCCGACCCCCGATGGCCTCGTCGTGCCGCCGGCCGTCCCGGTCCCGCCGGGCCTCCTGGCCGCGCAGGTGGGAGCGCCCGGGATCGAGGCCGCGCCGCGCCGACTCTCCCTCGCCGAGCTGGTCGAGACTTCGGGACTGCGCCGCGTGCACATGCTGGCCTGGCGTGATCTCGACGACCCCGAGTCGGGCGGGTCAGAGCTGCACGCCGACAAGGTCGCGGAGCTGTGGGCGCAGGCCGGCATCGACGTGAGCCTGCGCACGGCCGTGGCGTCCGGCCATCCGGAGTCCGTCCACCGCAACGGCTACACGGTGGTCCGCAAGGCGGGCCGGTACTCGGTCTTCCCGCGCACAGCGGTGTCCGGCGCGCTGGGCCGCGGCGGGCCCTGGGACGGTCTGGTCGAGATCTGGAACGGGATGCCGTTCTTTTCCCCGGTCTGGGCCCGCTGCCCCCGGGTGGTGTTCCTGCACCACGTGCATGCCGAGATGTGGCGGATGGTGTTGTCCACGAAGCTGGCCAGGATCGGCGAGACCGTCGAATTCAAGATTGCTCCACTGCTGTACCGGCGTACGCGCATCCTGACGCTGTCCCCGTCGTCCCGGCACGAGATCATCGAACTGCTCGGCCTGCCGCCGCGCAACATCTCGGTCGTGCCGCCGGGCATCGACCCGTCGTTCTCCCCCGCAGGCGAGCGCTCGCCGCATCCGCTCGTCCTCGCTGTCGGGCGTCTGGTGCCGGTGAAACGGTTCGACGTCCTCATCGACGGGCTCGTCCGCGCCCACGATGAACATCCGGCGATGGAGGCGGTCATCGTCGGCGAGGGCTACGAGCGGGTGGAGCTGGAGAAGCGGATCTCCGCTGCCGGAGCCGGCGGCTGGCTGCACCTCGTCGGGCGGGTCGACGACGACGCCCTGCTGGCGCTGTATCGGCGCGCCTGGGTGCTGACCTCGGCCTCGGCCCGTGAAGGCTGGGGCATGACGATCACCGAGGCCGCTGCCTGCGGCACGCCGTCGGTCGCGACGAAGATCGCCGGACACACCGACGCGGTCGTCAACGGCGAGACCGGCGTGTTGGTGGAGGATCCGGCCGACCTGGGCAAGACACTGGCCGGCGTGCTGACCGATCACGATCTGCGCGCCCGGCTGTCCGTCGGGGCGCTGGCGCATGCGGCGACCTTCACCTGGGCGCAGACGGCTCGCTCGACGTTCGCGGCACTCGCCCGGGAGGCGGCCCGGCATCAGGGCCGCCGCTCCACCGCGGCCCGGGCCGCGGACCTGGTTGGGCCGCACCGGTGACTGCGGTAATCCGGTGATCCGGTGACCGTGACCACGTCGCCGTCCGGTCCGGCCCCCTCCGGTCGCACCGAGTCCGATCGCTCCGGTCGCACCGAGTCCGGTCCGGCCTCGGCGACGATCCGGCGGCGGCCGCCATCCTGGCCGACCCTGGTGCTGGCCGCCGTGGCGTATCTGCCGCTGCTGGCGACGGCACCAGGAAAGATCGGCGCCGACACCAAGGCGTACCTCTACCTCGATCCGAGCCGGATGCTGCGCCGGGCGGTCTCCATGTGGGACCCCGGCATCGGCATGGGCACCGTCACCCATCAGAACATCGGCTACCTGTTCCCGCAGGGCGCCTTCTACTGGCTGCTGGATCTCGTCGGCCTGCCCGACTGGGTCGCGCAGCGGCTGTGGACGGGCTCCATCCTGTTCGGCGCCGTCACCGGCGTGCTGTTCTTACTCCGCTCGTTCCGCTGGCCCGACCGCTTCGCGTTCGTCGCCGCGTTCGGCTACATGCTCTCGCCCTACATCCTGGAGTACGAGGCGCGGATCTCGGCGATCCTGCTGCCCTACGCCGGACTGGGCTGGTTGATCGGCATCACCGTGCGCGGGTTGCGCGAGGCGGAGTCCGGCCGGGCCGGCTGGCGCTTCCCCGCCGCCTTCGCCCTCGTGGTCACGACGATCGGCAGCATCAACGCCTCCAGCCTGATCTTCATTCTGTTCGCCCCACTGCTGTGGATACCGTTCGCCGTCTGGGGTACCCGCGAGGTCCGGCTCGGCGCCGCCGTGAGTATGTGCACCCGTGCGGTGCTGGTCGTCCTCGTCACGTCGGCATGGTGGATCGCGGGGCTCTACACCCAGGCCGGTTACGGCCTCAACGTCCTCGCCTTCACCGAGACAATCGAGACGGTCGCCAGCAGCTCGCAGGCCTCTGAGGTGCTGCGGGGCCTGGGCAACTGGTTCTTCTACGGGCAGGACGCGCTCGGTCCGTGGATCGGGCCGGCCACCCACTACACCCAGAGCATCTGGCTGACCGCGGTCAGCTTCGCCATACCCATCCTCGCCCTGATCGGTGCCTCGGCCATCCGCTGGGGCCAGCGCGGCTACTTCGTCGCGCTGATCCTGCTGGGCACCACGATCGCCGTCGGCGTCTACCCGTACGACGATCCCTCGCCCTGGGGACGGCTGTTCAAGGACTTCGCCGAGGGATCGACGGCCGGTCTCGCGCTGCGTTCGCTGCCCCGGGCGGTCCCCCTGGTCGCGCTGGGCATGTCGGTGCTGCTCGCGGGCGGGCTCGCCGCGCTCTGGGAGCGGTACGCGGCGGCCGGTCCGACCGCTACGGCCGCTACGGCTGCCCCAGGTGCCCCGGGTGGGCGGCCGGTCCGGTCGGGCCGGCGCCGGCGGCTGGTCCCGCCGCTCGCCACCGGGGTGGTCCTGCTGTTGCTGGCCCTCGACATGTCACCGCTGTTCCGCGGCGAGTTCGTCGAGCCGTTACTCGAACGCCCCGAGCACGTCCCCGCCTACGAGACCGAACTCGCGCGCGCCCTGGACACTAGGAACAACGGGACACTTGGGAACAACGGCACGCGGGTGCTGGAGCTTCCCGGTGCCGACTTCTCCCACTACCGCTGGGGAAGCACCCTCGACCCGGTCACCGAGGGGCTGATGGACCGTCCGCTGGTCGTGCGGGAACTCATCCCCTACGGCGAGGCGGGCAGCGTCGACCTGGTCCGCTCGCTGGACCGCCGGTTGCAGGAGGGGGTATTCGAAACCTCCGCCCTGCCAGATCTCGCCCGGCTGATGGGCGTCGGCGACGTGGTGCTGCGCAGCAACCTCGCCTACGAGCGGTACCGGACCCCGCGCCCCCGGGCCACCTGGAACCTGTTCACCTCGACCAGACCGGACGGGCTGGGCGTACCGCAGACCTTCGGACCGCCGGTCGCCGAGGATCCCGGTATCCCGTTCACCGACGAGATCACCCTCGGCACCGACCCGTCGGTGCCCGATCCGCCGGCGCTGGCCGTCTTCCCGGTCAGCGGCGCGCAGCCGATCGTGCGCACCGCCACCACCGCGCGGCCCCTGCTCGTCAGCGGCAACGGGGAGGCGCTGGTAGACGCGGCGGCCTCCGGCCTGCTCGCTGAGCCGATCGCCGACGGGCGGGCGATCCTCTATGCCCCGGCACTCGCCACCGATCCCGCCGCGATGCGCCAGGCCCTCGACGACGGTGCGGACCTGCTCATCACCGACACCAACCGGCGGCGCGCCGAACGGTGGACGGGCATCCGGGAGAACTTCGGCTACGTCGAGCAACCCGGGGTCAGGCCGCTGGCGAAGGACCCGAACGACAACCGGCTGCCGATGTTCCCCGACCAGAACGTGACCAGCGAGACCACCGCCGCCCTGCACGCCCCGGGATCCCCGGCGAAGATCGCTGAGGTGACCGCCACCAGCTACGGGAACAGCTTCTCCTACGGGGCGTCCGACCGGCCGGTCCGCGCGATCGACGGCGACCCGGGCACCGCGTGGCGGGTCGGCGCCTTCACCGACCCGGCCGGGGAAGCCTGGCAGACCACGCTGGCCGAGCCGACGGCGACGGACCAGATCCGCCTCGTCCAGCCGCTGACCGGGCCGCGCAACCGGTGGATC
>NZ_CDWTNB010000231.1:0-5497 GCF_977947065.1 Frankia sp. CgJB1 | reverse complement strand
GGGCCGGACGGCGTGCCGGTGGCGGGCGCCGGGCCGATCGGGGGCGCGCGGCAGGCGGCCGAGACCGCGCCGGCCGGCGATGCGGCCGGCGATGCGAGCGGCGATGCGAGCGGCGAGGAGATCGTCCGGGTGGGAGGCGGGGATGGCTGAGGTCCGTGTGCTGGCCGAGGAGGCGCCCACCGCAGGCGTCTTCCGGCGCTTCTGGCCCTACCTGCGCCCGCACCGGGCGATCCTGGCCGTCGCGCTGCTGGCCAGCGTGGCCAGCACGGCGGCGGTGGTCGGCATCGCCCCGGCGATCGGCTGGGGGGTCGACGCGGTGACCGCCGGCGATCAGGGCCGCCTGTGGTGGGCGGTGGCACTGATGGTCGGGCTCGTCCTGGCCCGGATGCTCCTGCTGCGCTGGTCGGAGATCCTGCTCTCGTCGGCCGGGGAGCGGGCGATCCGCGGGCTGCGCGATCTCGTCGTTGAACGCCTCGCCCGCGCGCCCTTGCGGTTCATCGAGGCTCACCGCACCGGCGACCTGCTGCGCCGGTCGACCGGCGAGATCGCCGACCTGACCCTGTTCCTGCGTGACCAGCTGCCCAACCTGCTCGGGGTCGCCCTCACCGTTGCCCTGACCACGGTGTTGCTGCTGATCTACTCATGGCTGCTCGCGCTGCTGTTCGTCGCGCTGTTCGTGCCGATGGCGGTCGCCGTGATGGTCTGGTTCAACCGGGCCGCGCCCGAGACGTTCGGCCGGCAGGCCGCGGCGGACGCCACGATGACCGCGACTTTCACCGAGTCGCTCAACGCGCACGAGGCGCTGGTCGCGCCTGGGCGGCCCGAGGAGTGGGTGCGGCGCTTCCGGGCGGACAACGACGAGCTGCTGGTCGGGGCCGACCGGACCATCGCCGTCCAGAACCGCCTGGAGCTGTTCGGGATGATCGAGGGCCTGGCCACAGCCGCGCTGCTGCTGCTGAGCGTCTGGCTGGTCCGGGCGGGGCACCTGAGCGTCGGCACGGTCGTCGTGTTCGTGATCGCGACCCGCAACCTGTTCGAGAGCATGCTCACCCTGTCCGGGCTGGCCGGCCAGGCCCAGCTGGCCCGGGTGGGCCTGGCCCGCCTGACGGACCTGCTCGAGGCGCTGCCGCCGGCCGAGCCGGCCGCCCTCGCCGTCCCGTCGGCGCGGGCCGCGTCGCCGGCGCGGTACGACCTGCCAGTTCAGGGCGACCTGGTCGCAGACGGCCTCCGCTTCGGCTACGCCGACGGTAAGGACGTGCTGCGCGACGTCTCGGTCACTTTCCCGGCCGGTGACCGGGCCGGCATGGTCGGCGTCACCGGGTCCGGCAAGACGACGCTGGCCAAGCTGCTCACCGGGCTCTACGAACCGGACGCGGGGACGGTGCGCTACGGCGGGGTCGACCTGCGGTTCGCCCCGCCGGAGCAGGTCCGGGCGCGCATAGTCCTCATCCCGCAGCAGGTGCACATCATCACCGGCACCCTGGCCGAGAACCTGGCGCTCACGCCGGGCGCGCCGGACCGGGCGGCGATGGAGCGGGCGGTCGACTTGCTCGGCTTGGCCGAGTGGGTCGACCGGCGACCGGGCGGGCTGGACGCCGGGCTGGGCGCCCGGGGGGAACGGCTGTCCGCCGGCGAGCGACAGATCGTCGGGCTGCTGCGGGCCGCGCTGGTCGACCCACCGGTGCTGCTGCTCGACGAGGCGACCGCCGACCTCGACCCCGATGTCGCGCGCCGCCTGGAGACCGCCGGCGAGCGGCTCCGCGCGGGTCGCACATTGATCGTTATCGCGCACCGGCCGACCACCATCGAACGCCTGCCGCGGATCGTCCGCGTCGAGGCCGGCCGCCTGAACTGATCCTGCCGCCGGATGCCGGAAAAATGAGGGAATTTCGGCGGCTGACGGGGGTAGACAAACGTGGCTATCTTAGGTTAACTTAACTTAAAGTAAAGAGCACCTAAGTCGCGGACTGAGATCCAAGGAGACGGCACCTCATGTCGACCAACCCGTTCGATGACGAAAAGGGCAGCTTCTATGTCCTGGTCAATGTCGAGGGCCAGCACTCGCTGTGGCCGACATTCGCGCCTGTGCCGGCCGGGTGGACGACGGTGCACGGAGCCGCGAGCAGGTCGTCCTGCCTGGAGTACGTCGAGGCCAACTGGACGGATCTGCGCCCGGCCAGCCTGATTGCCCGGATGGGCGCCGACCGCCCGCCCGCCGGCCGCCGGGAGACGGATGCCCCGGCTACGCAGGGCAGCGGCGACGGCGTCGGCGCCGGCGCGTCCCGATGACGGCGCCGGTGGTCTACCGCGAACGGACGGTGCCGCTCGCCGGTGATCTGCTGGCGGCGGCGGCGCGGTTCGCCCGCCATGCCGCGGCGCCGGTCACCGTCTACGAGCGGGACGGCGAGTGGCACTGCGGTTCGGGCGCTCTGGCCGAGGCCGTCGTGTACTGGGACGAGATCCGCTACCGCGCGGGCGGGGACTGGCGGGTCGAGTTAGTCGACGGCGCTCCGCTGCGCACCCTGGCCCGCGTCCTGGCGGCGCTCCCGGTCGCCGGCTGGCGGGCGTGCGGCTGGGCCGGCTTCGAGCTCGGTCCCCGGGCGCTCGGGCTGCCCGGGCCGGTCATCCCCGACCCGCTCATCCACCTGGTCATCCCGGCCCGCGAGGCGCGGCTGTCGGCGACCGGCGCGCTGCTGCGCGCGGCCGAGGAGGCTGATCTGGACGCACTCGCCGAGACCCTCGGCGGTGCGGCCGCCGACGAGCCGGGCGAACCCCGGCCGCTGGCCAATCTCGACCACGACGCCGACGACTACCGGCGGATGGTCGCGCGGGCCGTCGAGGACATCCAGGCCGGCCGGCTGCGCAAGGTGATCCTCTCTCGGGTCGTCCCCGTCGACGGCGAGATCGACCTGGTCGCGACCTACGAGCGGGGGCGGCGCGGCAACACGCCGGCCCGTTCCTTCCTGCTCGATCTGGACGGCCTGCGCGCGATCGGGTTCAGCCCGGAGACCGTGGTCGAGGTCGACGCCGACGGCCGGGTCTCCACCCAACCGCTGGCCGGCACGGCCGCGTTCGACGGCGGGGACGGAGACCGGGCCCGGCGGGAGGCGCTGCTACGCGACCCGAAGGAGATCTACGAGCACGCCGTGTCCGTCCAGGCGGCCCAGGACGAGCTCCGGCCGCTGTGCGCGCCGGGCACGCTGGTCGTGGACGAGTTCATGACCGTCCTCGAGCGGGGCAGCGTGCAGCACCTGGCCTCGCGGGTCAGCGGCCGACTCGCCGCCGGCCGGGACTGTTGGGACGCGCTGGCCGCCGTCTTCCCGTCCATCACGGCGACCGGCGCGCCGAAGGACGCCGCCTGCGCGGCGATCCGGCGCTACGAGCCGTCGCCGCGCGGCCTCTATAGCGGCGCCGTGATCAGCGCGACCTCGGACGGCGCCCTCGACGCCGCCCTCGTCCTGCGGACGGCGTTCCAGCACGACGGCCGGACCTGGCTGCGGGCCGGGGCCGGCGTCGTCGGGACGTCGCGCCCGGAACGGGAGCTGGAGGAGACGCGCGAGAAGCTACGCAGCGTCAGCCGCTTCCTCGTGCCGGCCGTGCCGGCCCAGCCGGCCCGCCCGGTCCCGGCGGCGGTCGATGATCTGGAAGCGCTCGGCGATCTCGAAAGGCTCCGGCGCACCGTCGCCGAGCTGCTCGGGGAGGATCCGGCCGAGCTCGGGGACGACGACAACCTCTTCGAGCGGGGCCTCGAGTCGATCGCGCTGATCCGGGCGATCGGGGGCTGGCGGCGGGCCGGCATCAAGGTCAACTTCGCGGAGCTGGCCGAGCCCCCGACCCTGGACGGCTGGTTCAAGCTGCTGGCCGGAAGGCAACCCGCCGTCATGCTCCAGCCCGGGAGCGAGGAACCCGCGAGCGAGCCGGCCCCGCCCGCACCGGTGGCCGTCGCGCCGGCCGAGGCTGACGGCGCCGAGTTCCCGTTGGCGCTCATGCAGCACGCCTACTGGATCGGGCGCGGCGACGGGCAGCCCTACGGCGGCGTCGCCGCGCACCTCTACACCGAGTTCGATGGGAACGCCCTCGATCCGGCCCGGCTGGCCGCCGCGATCGAGCGGCTCATCGAGCGGCACGAGGCGCTGCGGACCCGGATCACCGACGACGGCGGCCAGGTCGTCGAACCGGCGCCCGGCTGGCGCGGCCTGATCGTCCACGACCTGCGCGACCTGGACGAGGACGCCGCCGCCACCCGGCTGGCCGCCGTCCGCGACCAGTTATCCCACCAGATGCTCGACATCGAACGGGGGGAGGTCTTCTCGACCGCGCTGAGCCTGCGGCCCGACGGCACGACCCGCTTCCACCTCGACGTCGACATGGTCGCCGCCGACGCGGTCAGCTACCGCGTGCTGCTGGCCGACCTGGCCGAGGAGTACGGGTGCCCGGACGAGGTCGCGCCCGCGCTGGCTTACAGCTACCGCCGCTACCGGGCGGAACGCGACGCTCTCCCGCGCGCGGCGGCCGAGCGGGCCCGGCGCGCCTGGCTCGACCGCCTGTCCGGCGTGCCCGGGGCGCCCCAGCTCCCGCTGGTACCGAGCCTCGGCGCCCCCGGCGAGCCTGGCGGACCGCCCCGGGTTTCCCGGCGTCACTTCCAGCTACCGCCACCCGCCCGCGAGGCCCTCGGTCGGGCGGCCCACCGGCACGGCATCACCCCGGCCATGGCCGTCGCGACCGCGTTCGCCGAAGTGCTCGGCGGCTGGAGCGCGCAGTCGCGCTTCCTCCTCAACGTCCCGCTGTTCGACCGCGAGCAGCTCCACCCCGACGTCAACCGGATCGTCGGCGACTTCACCAGCTCGGTTCTGCTGGAGATCGACCTGACCGACCGCATTCCGTTCGTCGAGCGGGCCCGCCGGATCCAGACCCGGCTGCACGCTGACGCTGCCCACGCCGACTACTCCGGCGTCGAGGTGCTCCGCGCCCTGGGCCGCCACCGGGGCGAACCGGTGCTCGCGCCGGTCGTGTTCACCAGCGCGCTCGGCCTCGGCGAGCTGTTCGATGCCTCGGTGCGCCGGGAGTTCGGCCAGCCGGTGTGGATCATTTCGCAGGGCCCGCAGGTCCTGCTTGACGCCCAGGTCACCGAGCTTGACGGGGGCCTGCTGGTCAACTGGGACGTCCGTGAGGACACGTTCGCTCCCGGCGTCGTCGACGCGATGTTCACCGCGTTCGAACGGCTCGTGCGGGGTCTGGCCGACCCCAGCCCGGCCGGCCCCGGCCCGGCGCCAGCCACGGACGGCACGGCCTGGGACCAGCCCGTCGACGGCCTCCTCGGCGAGTCCACCCGGACGGTGCGACGCCGGGTCAATGCGGTCGAGGGACCGGCGTCCACCCGCCTGCTCCACGAGGAGTTCTTCGCGGCGGCGGCGCGGCGTCCGGACGCGCTCGCGCTGCTGTGGGACTCAGCGGCCGGCGGCGGCGAGTCGCCGGTGCGCCGGTCGCTGTCCTACGG
>NZ_CDWTNB010000230.1:0-5558 GCF_977947065.1 Frankia sp. CgJB1 | reverse complement strand
GGCCGGGGCAGGACAGGGATCGGGGGGGGCTGAGCCCGGCAGGACGGGCAGCACCAGGCAGCGCCTGGCCCTACAGCCGGTTTCTGGTCCTAAAGCCGGTTCTGGCCCTACAGCCGGCTGTAGCCGGGTGTCCCTCGGCCGTGGCCCGCAGTTTTCGGGCCGGCGAGGCAGGGGTAGAGGCAAGGCATAGTCAATTGGACACAAAGGTGATAGGATTCGGAATGAAATAACTTGTTCACTTCGGGGTCCTCGCGAGCCCGTGACCTGCGAAGACGCATATTGGCTTGCATTAATTACTTCATTACGAATTCATAGCCGGCCGGCCCGGCCGGAAGGAGTGAGGATCATGACACTACCCGTACGACGCGGAGAAGGCCTGGGAACGCTGGCACGATGGGATCCGTTCCAGGAGATCGAGGACGCCTGGACCCGCATGGGCAATCTGCTCGGCGACGTCATGGGCGGCGTCGAGGGCCGTCCGGCGCGGTTGCTGGGTGGCATAGTGCAGCCGGTCGACATCGAGGAGACCGATGACGCGTTCGTGATCGATCTCGATCTTCCCGGGGTACGCCGGGAGGACATCTCCGTGGACCTGCGCGACAACGAGCTGTTCGTCACCGGTGAAATCAAGGAGCGGGAACGCACGGGAGTACTGCGCCGCCGTAGCCGCCCAGTGGGCCGGTTCGAGCACCGCATCGCCGTGCCGGGTGACATTGACCCGGAATCGGTGCACGCCACCCTGGCCGACGGAGTGCTCACCATCCGGCTGGCGAAGGCCAAGCGGAGCCAGCCCAAGCACATCGAGATCAGCACCGGACCCGAAGGCCAGAGCACCGGCCCCGAGGGCCAAAGCTGACTGAGTGCCTGGTACCCGGACCCGCCAGCGCGCCCTCCGCCGGGACCCCGGCAGACCCGGCCTGTCCAGCCGGTCGGCTTGCCCCGCCAGCAGGCGCTACCGACGATTTGTAATTAAGGTATTGCATGTCGTGAGGATGGGCCTGCGATGTTCGCGGGGTCCGGTTACGTTCTGCTTCAGGGGAACCATCATGCCAAAGATCATCGCTTACGAGGAGGAAGCACGGCGCGGGCTGGAACGTGGCATGAACCAGCTGGCCGGCGCCGTGAAGGTGACGCTCGGTCCGAAGGGGCGCAACGTCGTCCTGGAGAAGAAGTGGGGCGTTCCCACCATCACCAATGACGGTGTCTCCATTGCCAGGGAGATCGAACTCGAAGATCCGTATGAGAAGATCGGCGCCGAGATGGTCAAGGAGGTCGCCAAGAAGACCGACGAAGTGGCCGGCGACGGCACCACGACGGCGACCGTCCTGGCGGAGGCACTGGTCCACGAGGGCCTGCGGAACGTGGCCGCGGGCGCGAACCCGATCGCCCTCAAACGTGTGGCATCGAGCTGGCCGTCGAGCGGGTCTGTGGGGAGCTGGCCGACCTGTCCAGGGATCTGGAAACTAAGGATCAGATCGCCTCAACGGCCTCGATCTCGGCCGGCGGGGACACCGCGATCGGCCAGATCATCGCCGGGGCGATGGACAAGGTCGGCCGGGACGGCGTCATCACCGTCGAGGAGAGCAACACCTTCGGCCTCGAGCTGGAGCTCACCGAAGGTCTGCGTTTCGACAAGGGCTACATCTCGCCGTACTTCATCACTGATCAGGAGCGGATGGAGTGCGTCCTGGAGGACCCCTACATCCTGGTCGCCAACATCAAGATTTCGCTGGTCAAGGACATGCTCCCGCTGTTGGAGAAGGTCATGCAGGCCGGCAAGCCGCTGCTGGTTATCGCCGAGGACGTCGAGGGGGAGGCCCTGGCAACCCTGGTCGTCAACAAGATCCGCGGTACGTTCCGGTCCGTGGCCGTGAAGGCGCCGGGTTTCGGCGACCGGCGCAAGGCCATGCTCGGCGATATCGCCGTCCTGGCGGGCGGTTAGGTGATCAGTGAGGAGGTTGGTCTCAGGCTGGAGAACGCTGACCTCGACCTGCTTGGCCAGGCCCGCAAGGTTATCGTCACCAAGGATGACACGACCATTATCGAGGGCGCCGGCGACCCGGGCCAGATCGCCGGTCGGGTCAGCCAGATCCGTAGCGAGATCGAGAAGTCGGACTCCGACTACGATCGCGAGAAGCTGCAGGAGCGGCTGGCCAGGCTCGCCGGCGGCGCGTGGCCGTCATCAAAGCCGGCGCGGCCACCGAGGTCGAGCTCAGGGAGCGTAAGCACCGCATCGAGGACGCGGTCCGCAACACGAAGGCCGCCGTTGAGGAGGGCATCGTTCCCGGCGGTGGGGTGGCTCTGCTGCTGGCCTCGGAGGCCGTTTTCGACGGGCTGGACGTGGCCGAGGACGAGCGGACCGGGGCCGAGATGGTGCGCCGCGCGTTGACCGAGCCGCTCCGGCAGATCGCGATCAATGCCGGCCTGGAAGGCGGCGTCGTGGTTGAGAAGGTCCGCAACCTGCAACCGGGGTGGGGGCTGGACGCCGCCACCGGCGAGCACGTCAACATGCGCGAGGCCGGGATCATCGACCCGACCAAGGTCACCCGCTCCGCCCTGCAGAACGCCGCATCCATCGCCGGGCTGTTCCTCACTACCGAGGCCGTCGTCGCCGAAAAGCCAGAGGAAAAGGAAACCGCGGCCGCGGCAGCCGGTGGGGGTGGCCTGGACTACTGATTGACAGCGTCGTTGTCGCGGCCGACACGCCGGCCGACACGCCCACGGTGGCGGTCGAACAGGCCCATCCCGTCCTGGAACTCGCCTACCGCGGCAACTCGCCTATTCCGCGACGTTTCCACCGCCGAACTGCCGACGGAAGGAACCGAGCAGGTGGTCGAGGCCCCAGAGGAACTGGTCCCGGGTGTCCTGGGTGCCGGTCGGGCCGAGCAGTTCGGCCACGGCCTCGGCTGCCAGCAGGTGTCCCCAGAGGTAGACGAACATCGTGTAGACGATCCTGTTCGTGTCCTCCGGTCCGATGCCGGCGTCGGTGAGCAGGTCGTGCAGGAAGCTCGCGTTGCGTACCGCGGAGGGGCTGCCGGGCATCTGCCGGCCCATGCGTGCCGCGAGCCCCGGGTAGGCGGCGGCGACGTCATGCGCGCTGGTGAAGCAGCGCCCTAGGCGGTCGGCCCAGTTGCCGGTCTCGGGGCCTGGAAGGTCGATGCGGCCGAGCGCGTCGTCGACGACGCGCTCGACGATGAGATCCTTGGTGGGGAAGCGTCGGTAGATCGCGGGGGCCGTGACGCCGAGCTCCGCGCACAGGGGCCGGACCGTGAGGTGGTCGAGCCCGTCGCGCCGAGCGATCGTGTCGGCCGTCGCGATAATCTGCTCGCGGGTGACCGCCCGGGGACGCATAGCGTCCTTTCTACCCGGCGCGAGACGGTGGTTCTACTTGGCGCGAGGCAGTGGTGCTACCTGGCGCGAGGGTTCTGCGGCGGCCCGCCGCCGCGGACCCCTGGATCGGGTGGAGGCGGTTCCGAGGGCATGCCCGGCACGGGCCTGGCGTCGCACCGGTCCGGGACGAACAGCCCTCGTCCCGTCAGCCGCGCCGGCCGAAGGTAGAGGTACGGCCCGCCGTAGGAGGCCGAGACGAAGGAAGAGGAGATCATGATGATGGTCTGGGGTGGGTACAACTGGGGTTGGGGTAGTTGGCTGCTGATGGCGTTCAGCATGGTCGTGGTCTGGGGGCTGGTCATCGGGGCGCTGATCGCCCTGCTGCGCGCCGGCCTCGACCGGCGATCGGGGACGTTGGCCGGACAGCCTGTCAACGGGTCGGCCGAGCGGATCCTGGCCGAGGGCTACGCCCACAGTGACCTCGACGAGGGCCGCGGTGACCTCGGCGAGGAGGGGTACCGTCACCCGGGCGTGCCGCGGGACCGGCACAACCCGACCGGTCTCGCCAAGGTCGGTTGAGCGCATTCTGAAGGTCAGAGCCACCGCACGTTCTGGTGCCCCGCCTGGCTACTGATCTTTAATTCGTGAGGTCGCTGGATCGTGGTGTTGTGGGTCATGATGGTTCCAAGGTCAGACCGGTTCCGGCCAGGCAGCCGTTGAGGAGGCCGGGACGGTGCTGGAACCTGGTTATGCCATGACGGATCAGCTCGTTGAGCTCGTCAACGTCGTCGCACACCCGGACCAGCGGGGTGTGCCCGCACCGGCCCCAACTGGTCACCCGCGGCGGCCGCAGGGACTGCCCGGCCCCGTCCTCGAAGAGGACCCAGCCTCCGGTGACCGCGGCGATCTTTTTACCCGCGGCCACACCTCCCACCGCCACCCCGCCACCGCCCCGTCGTCGCGTTCCACCGTCCGCCGGGCGGGCAGCTGACACGACCAGCCCCGCCGCCGCAGCAGCCCCTGAGGCGATCGTCTCTACACTGCGGATCGGCGCCGATGGTGTCGGAGTTGCCGTGGACGTAGAGGGCATACGGACGGCCGACGGTCGCATCGAGGCACGGATAGTAGATCTGGTCGCAGAAATGTGCCGAACCCTGGTCACAGTGTCGTCACGGCCCGGAGTCGCTCGCGATTGGCCCGGCCGACCGGCCAGGCGCGATCTACCGTCGGGCGACTGCTGGCCCATGCGACCGCGAGCCAACTTTCGCCGTGGATTCCGTAAAGTTGCGATCAGTGGCGGATGGCCAGGAGGGGTGGTGGGTGGTGGGTGGTGGCTCGCACGTTCGGCACAGCCGGCCCGTGCGTGCGCCGGGTAAGCACTTCATGATCCCGGCGTCCGCGCGGCTCCCTGAGGTGCCCGGCCTGGTGGCCAGAGAGGACTACTTCGTCCTGCATGCCCCGCGTCAGACCGGCAAGACGACAGCACTGCAGGCCCTCGCCACTGACCTGACCACGAGCGGCCACTACGCGGCCGTCGTGCTGTCGATGGAAGCCGGGCGGCCCTGGCCGGATGACATCGGCGCCGCCACCCGGGCGATTCTCGGACGTGCCCGGCGCACCGCGCGGACCAACCTGCCGGTCGAGCTGCGTCCGCCGCCCTGGCCGGACAGCTGGGACGAGGCACTCCTGGCCGAGGCGTTTGCTGCCTGGGCCGAGGCATGCCCGAAGCCGCTGGTGCTGTTTCTCGACGAGATCGACGCGCTGAGCGGACGGACCCTGCTCAGCGTCCTCGGTCAGCTGCGCGACGGCTACCGCGACCGACCTTCCGGCTTCCCCTCCTCGATTGCCCTCTGCGGCCTTCGCGACGTCCGTGACTACAAGATTGCCTCCGGAGGTGACCCGATCAGGCTGACCTCACCCAGCCCGTTCAACATCAAGGTGACGTCCCTCCGGCTGAGCGACTTCACCCTCGACGAGGTTCGTGCCCTCTACGGGCAGCACACCGCCGATACTGGTCAGAAGTTCACCGCCCAAGCCGTGGAGTACGTCTACGCGCTGACGATGGGCCAGCCGTGGCTGGTCAACGCGCTCGCCCACGAGATCGTCGACCGCATGAAGGTTCCCTCGGCGACGACGATCACCGCCGACCACGTCGACCAGGCCGACGAGCGGCTCATCGTCGCGCGGGAGACACACCTGGGCTCCCTGCTCGACCGGCTCCGCGACGT
>NZ_CDWTNB010000229.1:0-5590 GCF_977947065.1 Frankia sp. CgJB1 | reverse complement strand
CCCAGCCGGCGCACGTCGGGCGCGCCGAGCCGGGCCGCGTCGGCGGTCGCGTCGTCGGCCTGCCGCTGCGAGGCCCGTTCGGCCTCCACCCGGGCGAGGTAGTGCTCGACCTCGCGGGCGCGGGTCGCCTGGTCCCAGCCGAGCACGGGGGCGATGAGATCGGCCACGTGCTCGGCGGCCTCCACCCCCCGGTCGATGGTCTCGATCGAGACGCGGGTCCGCCGGGTGAGCACGTCCTCCAGGTGCAGCGCCCCCTCGTGGGAGGCCGCGTACACCGCCTCCGCGGCCAGGTAGGTCGATGCCCCGCGCAGCGGCTGGGCGAGATCCGGCCGCGTCTCGATGAGGTCCAGGAGCTCCTCGGTGAGGGTGCCGTAGCGGTGCAGGAGGTGCTCGATCCAGCCGACGTGCAGCCCCGCGCGGCGGGCGAGGGTCTCCCGGGCGTTCCACAGCGCGGGGAACCCGTCCGCGCCGAGCAGTGGGATCTTCTCGGTGCACGACGGCGGCACCGCCCGGTTCATGCCGTGCACGGCCGCGTCGACGGCGTCGGCGGCCATCACCCGGTAGGTCGTGTACTTCCCGCCGGCGACCATCGTCAGCCCGGAGACGGGGCTGACCACGGCATGCTCGCGGGACAGCCGCGAGGTGTCCTCGGACTCCCCGGCGAGCAGCGGGCGCAGCCCGGCGTACACCCCGGTGATATCCGCCGCTGTGAGCGGCGTGCGCAGCACCCGGTTGACCGTGCCGAGCAGGTAGTCGATGTCGGCGCTGCTGGCCGCTGGATGGGCGAGGTCGAGGCTCCAGTCGGTGTCGGTGGTGCCGATGATCCAGTGGCTGCCCCACGGGATGACGAACAGCACGCTCTTCTCGGTGCGCAGGATCAGGCCGGTGGCGCCATGGATGCGGTCGCGGGGCACGACGATGTGCACTCCCTTGGAGGCCCGGACCGACAGCTGGCCACGTCCCCCCACCATCGCCTGGATCTCGTCGGTCCACACTCCGGCAGCGTTGATCGTCTGGCGGGCCCGCAGCTCGATCTCGGCGCCCGACTCGAGGTCACGCACCCGCACGCCGGCGACCCGGTCGCCCTCCCGCAGGAAGCCGGTGACCCGCGCGCTGGTCGCGATGAGCGCCCCGTAACGGGCGGCGGTCCGCGCGACGAACACGGTGTGCCGCGCGTCGTCGACCTGGCCGTCCCAGTACTGGATCGCGCCGACGAGGGCGTCCGGGCGCAGCGACGGGAACTCCCGCAGTGCCGCCTTGCGGGTCAGGTGCCGGTGATGGGGCATGGTGGCGTCGCCGCTCGGCCCGATGCGGGCCAGCCCCTGCCCGAGGGTATCGTAGAACAGCACGCCACTGCCGATGTAGGCACGTTCCCAACCGTGGCGGGTCAATGGCAGCAGGAACGGGATGGCCCGGACCAGATGGGGCGCGAGCGTGTCCAGCATGAGGGACCGCTCCCGCAGCGCCTCTCGGACCAGCGGGGCGTTGAGCTGCTCGAGGTACCGCAGCCCGCCGTGGATGAGCTTGCTCGACCGGCTGGACGTGCCGGCGGCGAGGTCGCGCGCCTCGACCAGGGCGACGAACAGGCCCCGGGTCACCGCGTCCAGCGCCACCCCCGTGCCGGTGACCCCGCCGCCGATCACGGCCACATCCACCGGATCCGCCCCCATCCGGCGCAGTGCCTCGGCGCGGCCGACCCGGTCGAGCCGGGCGGTCGGGGTTCCGTGTCTGGTCGGCGTCATCGCCAGTTGCTTCCTCTCCTGCGAACGTCCTCGCGTCCCGTCGTCGTGATCGCCCGGGACGCTCCGGCGGCTCGCCACCCATCGTGCCGGCTGTCGGTGTCCGGTGTCCGGTGTCCGGGCGCGGGATCGTTGAACGTCCATGAACGTCTGTGAACGTCCGGCCGGGGCGTGGTGGGATGCGAATGCGACCGTCCCGGGATCCCGCGCGAGGCGACCGGATGGGCGACCAGATGGAGGTCAACACCAGATGGAGGTCAACGCATGGACCTGACCCACCCGCCGGCCGAGGAACGGTTCCGTGCCGAGTTGCGGGCCTGGCTCGCCGAGAACATCCCCGCCCCCTGGACGGAGCCCGGGTTCTGGGCCGGCGTGGGGGAGGCCGAGGGCTTCGACCTGCGGCGGGACTGGGAGCGGCGCAAGGCGCTCGCGGGCTTCGCCGGGATCGACTGGCCGGTGGAGTATGGCGGCCGGGGCGGCACCCCGGGGATGATGGCCGTCTACGACCAGGAGATGCAGCTCGCCCGGGCGCCGCGCTCGGTCAACACGCTGGGCCTGGCCTTCCTCGCGCCGACGGTGATGGCGGTCGGGACACCCGAGCAGAAGCGCGACATCCTCGGGCCGATGCTGCGCAACGAGGTGATCTGGTGCCAGGGCTTCTCGGAACCCGGCGCGGGCTCCGACCTCGCGGCGCTGCGTACGTCCGGGGTGCTCGACGGGGACGAGTACGTGGTCAACGGGCAGAAGGTCTGGACGACGTTCGCGAACCGCGGAGACAAGCTCTTCACCCTGGTCCGGACCGAGCCCGGCAGCCGGCGCCATCACGGCATCTCGCTGCTGCTCATCGACATGCACGCTCCCGGGGTGGAGGTCCGGCCGGTCCGGCAGATGAGCGGCGCCAGCGAGTTCGGCGAGGTCTTCCTCACCGACGTGCGGGTGCCGGCGTCGGAGTGCCTGGGCGGGATCGGCAACGGCTGGGCGACGGCGATGTTTCTGCTGTCGTTCGAGCGCGGCGCGTCCGGGATCAGCCAGTACACCGGCTTCCGGCGCAGCTACGACGAGATCGTCCGGGTCGCCCGGGCGCTCGGCCGCGACACCGACCCGGTGCTGCGCCAGGAGTTGGGCCGACGCATGGTCGAGCTCGAATGCCTGCGCTACCACTCGATGCACGTCCTCAGCCAGGTAGAGCAGGGCCGGGACCTGGGGGCCGAGTCGTCGATCACCAAACTGCAGTGGTCGGAGACGTACCAGGACCTGTTCGAGACCTTTGATGCGCTGCTCGGCGCCGATGTGGCGCTCACCCACCCCACCGCGGACCTCGATCTGACGACGCTGCGGCAGGAGAGCTTCTGGACCCGCTCCGTCACCATCTGGGGTGGATCCTCGCAGGTACAGCGCACGATCGTCGCGGAGCGGGTCCTCGGCCTGCCACGCAGATCATGATCATTGTCGCGATTCGGGCCTGCGTCTACGTCTGTGCCCGCGCCCGCGCCCGCGCCTGTTCATCCCGCTGATCCTGCCTCGCCCCGCCTCCGGAGGTCCGAGCCCGTGTTCTTCGCCCTCACCGACGAGCAGCGCGCGCTCGCCGCCACCGTCCGGGACTTCCTGGCCGACCGCTTCGATCTGACCGCCGTCCGCGCGGTCTTCACCGATCCCGACGGTGACGGACACCCCCCCGAGCTGTGGAAGGCGATCGGCGAACAGGGCTGGCTCGCGGTGTGCGTGCCCGCGCGGTTCGACGGTCTCGGGCTCGGGCTGCTCGACGCACAGATCATCGCGCGGGCGTTCGGAGCGGGGGCGATCCCCGGGCCCTGGCTGCCGACCGTGCTCGCGGGCGAGGCGGTGCGGCTCGCCGGCTCGGCGGACCAGGCGGCGGCGGTGCTCGCCCCCCTCGCCGCCGGTGACCTGGTGGCCACCGTGGCGCTGCGGGGCCCGGGCGGGGGATACGACCGTACCGGCATCGCGGTCCGCGCGACCGCGGACGGCAGGCTGGGCGGTGTCGCGTCTGGCGTCGAGTATCTCGAGGTCGCCGGGTTCGTGGTGGTCGCCGCCGTCGACCCCGCCGGAGTCGGGCTCTACCTGCTCGATCCGCATGGCCCGGGGGTGACGGTCACCGCCCAGCGCGGCTTCGACGGCACCACCCGGCTGGCCTCGCTGTCCCTGGCCGACGCGCCCGCGACCCGGCTGCCGGCCTCCAACGCCGCGGTCGCTGCGGACCTGGTCCGTCGTGGTGCCCTGCTCACGGCCGCGGACCTCGTCGGTGTCGCGCGGGCCGCGCTGACCCGGACCGTCGCCTACGACATCGATCGGGTGCAGTTCGGCCGGCCGGTCGGTTCGTTCCAGGCGCTCGCGCATCATCTCGCTGATCTGCATGTCGCCGTCACGATGGCCGAGCACGCGGTGCTGTACGCGGCGTACGCGCTCGATACCGCCCTGCCCGACGCGGAGCTGGCGCTCGCGGTGGCGAAGAGCAAGGCCAACCAGGCCGCCGGGGACGCCACCGCGGCGATGATCCAGTACCACGGGGGGATCGGCTACACCTGGGAGCATGATGCGCACTTCTTTTACAAGCGGGCCAAACGCCAGATTCCCGCTTTTGGTGACACTCCTGCGCATCTGGAGCGCATCGCGGTGCTGACCGTCGACACGTTGCCCTGACCGCCCCCGATCCCGCAGCACTCGCAGCGGTGCTGGTTCCTCGGCGGTGCTGGTCCTTAGCGCGTCAGCGTATGGTCGAACAGCTGCCGGGCCGGGCCCAGGGCTGCCCGGCGGTCGGCGGGAGCCAGCCCGATGCGCGTCCGGCGATCCAGCAGGTCTGCCGGGTCGAGCGCGCCTTCGTCCCGCACCGCGAACAGCAGCTCCGCGCCGGTGACCGGCGTCCCCTCGGCGACGGGTGCCAGCAGGTCGGGGTCGCCGTCGGCCAGGGCCAGCACCCTCGGTGCCTCCGTCCCGTACCGCTCGACCAGACGGCGCGGCGCGGCCACCGTGGCGAGGACCGATCGAGGTGCCGCACCGACCAGGCCGAGCCGCCGGGTACGGCAGGGGCCGGCGTCGAGGTCGCCTACCGCGACGGCGGCGTCCACCGCGTCGGCGGCCATCCGTCGATAGGTCGTCAGTTTGCCGCCGACCACCGTGGCCAGGCCGCCCGGGTCGGTCCGCACCAGGTGCCGCCGGGAGAGATCGGCGGTGCGGGCGGCGCTGGTACGGGCGTCGGCGGTGTGGTCGGTGGCGGTGTCGAGCAGGGGGCGCAGGCCCGCGAAGGCGCCCAGCCGGTCCGCCGGGTCGATGGGGGTGGCCAGCACGTTCGAGACGATGCCCAGCAGCTGCGCGATCTCGTCCTCGTCGGGCACCGGGACGTCGACGACCTCCTCGACCGGCACGTCGGTCAACCCGACGTAGACGCGGCCGTCGTCCTGGGGCAGCACCAGCGCGAACCGGTTCCGTTCACCCGGCATCGGCAGGGACAGCGCCGCGCGGGTCCCGGCCAGGACGGTGGAGCGCAGCACGAGGTGGGTGCCGCGGCTCGGCCGCAGCCGGATCCCCGGAGCCAGGTCCGGCGCCCACACGCCGGTGGCGTTGACCACCGTCCGCGCACGCAGGGTGATCCGGGTACCGGTGAGGGTGTCCACCGCGGTCGCCTCGATCCCACGGCAACCGTGCCGGCCCGGGCCGGCACGGTTGCCGTGGGATCCGGTGCCGAGGGCACGCGCCGCGCTGCTGCCGCCGTCGAGGCCGTCGAGGCCGGTCACCCGCAGCCGGGTCAGGATCCGGGCGCCGAATCCGGCGGCGGTCCGGGCCAGCGCGACGACGAGACGGGCGTCGTCAACGAGCTGGCCGTCCCAGTGCAGCAC
>NZ_CDWTNB010000228.1:0-5665 GCF_977947065.1 Frankia sp. CgJB1 | reverse complement strand
GTGCACACCACGTTCATGTCGGTGTCCGCGGTGGAATCCTCGCTGTAGGCCAGGTCGAGCATCGCCTCGCCCTTGACCACGCCGACACTGACCGCACTGACGCTCGTGGTGATCGCGTCGGGCCTGCTGAGCCAGCGGGCGGCGTCGACCAGCGCGACGTAGGCGCCGGTGATCGCGGCGGTGCGCGTGCCGCCGTCGGCGAGCAGCACGTCGCAGTCGATCGCGATGGTGTTCTCGCCGAGGGCCTTCAGGTCGATGCAGGCACGCAGGCTGCGGCCGATCAGCCGGGAGATCTCGTGGGTCCGCCCGGAGATGCGGCCGCGCACGGACTCGCGATCGTTACGGGTGTCGGTGGCCCGCGGAAGCATGGAGTACTCGGCGGTCACCCAGCCCAGGCCGCTGCCCTTGCGCCAGCGCGGGATCCCCGTGGTTACCGAGGCCGCGCACAGCACCCTGGTCCGGCCCGCGCTGACCAGCGCGGATCCCTCCGCATGCTCCTGCCATCCCCGCAGGATCGTCACCTGCCGGAGTTCGTCCGGTCTCCTGCCATCCGCTCGTATCACGCCGCGACACTATCGGCCCAGGGCGACCCGGCCGCGCGCCGAGGTGCGGAGGTGCGGTCCGTCAGAGTTCTCAGAGTTCGTAGACGGTGCCGGGGCTCGCGAGGGTCAGCGGGCCGTCATACACGCCGGCCGCTTCCTCCTCGGAACGGGCGGCGTTCCCCCACGGGACAAGATGCGTGAGCACGAGCTGGCCCACACCGGCTCGCCGGGCGTGCTCGCCGGCCTCCCGGCCGGTCAGATGCAGGTCCGGGGGGTTGTCCTCCTCGTCGAGGAACGACGCCTCGCAGAGGAAGAGATCGCTGTCGGTGGCGAGGCGGACCAGCCGGTCACACGCCCCGGTGTCGCCCGAGTAGGTCAGTACCCGATCGTCGGCGGTGAGGCGGACGCCGTAGGCCTCCACTGGATGGGCCACCCGGGTGAGATCGATCCGGAACGGCCCGATGTGCAGGCAGCCGGCGCCGATGGTCCGGAAGTCGTAGATGTCGGCCAGGCTGTCGTCCGGCCATTTCTCGAACGCTCCGCACAGCCGTTCCTGGGTGTTGATCGGGCCGTAGACCGGGAGCTTGGGCGGCATGCCCTCCGGGTGGTACCGCCGCGCGTAGGAGTTGGCCACCAGGTCCAGGCAGTGGTCGCCGTGCAGGTGGCTGAGCAGCACCGCGTCGATCTCACGCAGGTCGCAGTGCCGTTGTAGCTCACCCATGGACCCGTTGCCCGCGTCGAGGACGAGCCGGAACCCGTCCGACTCGACAAGGTAGGACGAACAGGCCGACGTCGGGCCGGGATACGTGCCCGAACAGCCGAGGATCGTCAGTTTCACCGTGGCACCACCGGGCTCTGCTGGGAGGAGGGTTCCTGGTCCGCCCCGGTTCGGGCGGCCCAGGCGGCTGGAGGCGTGACTGTGGCCCGCGCGGCGGGAACAGGCGGGGACATCGCCGCGACGCCGACGAGTTCGGGGCCGAGGAACCTGCGTCCCACCCGGCTGAACAAGGTTGGATCACCCGTGGTGAGGAACCGGTGCGTGGGCGGCGGAAGGCCCGGATCGCGGAAGAGCCCATGCCGGACGAGTACCCGGTAGGTGTCCTTGGCCGTCTCCTCGGCACTGCTCACCAGAGTGACGCCCTCTCCCATCACGAGGCCGATTACCCCTGTCAGCAGTGGGTAATGTGTACATCCGAGTATCACCGTGTCTACGCCGGCTTCCTGCAATGGTGCGAGGTACGCCTCGGTCAGGCCGAGCAACTGCCGCCCAGAGGTGATACCCCGCTCAACGAAGTCCACGAACGTCGGGCAGGCCACACCGGTCAGCTCCACGCCCGCGGCGGCGGTGAACGCGTCGTCGTAGGCGCGGCTGGCAATCGTCGCCAGCGTGCCGATGACGCCTACCTGCCCGCTGCGGGTCGCCGCGACCGCCCGGCGAGTCGCCGGCATGATCACTTCGATGACCGGTACGTCGTAACGCTCCCGGGCGTCGCGCAGGCAGGCGGCACTTGCCGTGTTGCAGGCGATGACCAGCAGTTTCACGCCCTCGTCCACGAGCCGGTCGAGGGCATCGAGCGCGTAGCGACGCACCTCGGCGATCCGCCGCGGGCCGTAAGGTGCCCGAGCGGTGTCCCCGAGATACACCAGGGGCTCATGCGGGAGCTGGTCCAGAATGGCGCGCGCCACAGTCAGACCGCCCACCCCGCTGTCGAACACCCCGATTGGCGCGCCGCTCATGAGCGATCAGACTAAGCCGGAAACCCGATGCTCACCCTGTGGCTGTTGTCACGGAACCATTGTCCGATCCCGGACAGTCCTCGCGTGTCCGACATAGGATCATCTCGCCCCGCTGAGCTGGGCGCATCGCTGTGCGTCATACCTCGTTGTTTACCCAGGTGAAGGCGTCCGCGTGCCGCGAGGGGCCGGGGTGTGGCCGGTTCGACATCCGGGAATCGTCCCGGTCCGCTGGATCGCCCGATGACCTCCGTCCGGTCCGGAACGCGATCTTTCGTCGATGTATCGCGGGAAACGCGTGGTCCGTCTGTCGATCGTCCACGAGGAGCCGTGCCCGGGTGGGTACGCCATACGGGTACAGGCACGCCAAACGGGGTGTAGGCTAGAACTACCTGTAATCGATCAGTGACTACTAGCTATCGAACAGGTATGTTGAGGACGCGGCTGAGGTGTCCGGGTCGTTCCCATCCGTCCCCGATCCGCGGCACCCCAGTCGCATCCTCGATGTCTCCGGGCCGTCTCCGGGTGCCGATGCGACGCGATTCCCGAGGTCGCCCCGTGCTTCTACGCTGACGTCATGCGGTGGTCTTGCTGCCGTCCAGCCGTGAAGCCATCCAGGGGGAGCGGGGGGCGTCAGCACGTGGCCACATACGGAGGGCCGCGGTCGGGTGGCTCTCCGAGCATGTGAGATCGGCCCATGATGTGAGGACGGATGGTGCAAGCGGGATGCACGTCACCAAACCGTCCTCCTGGCTTGTCGGGTTGACGTCGATCGGGGGCGTCGCTGGCCGTACGGCGATAGGAACATGCCTATGGCCCGGCTCCTCGCGGCGATCTCCACGGGCGTCGCCCTCCTGGTGTGAGGGTTGACGGCGCTTGCCGTCATGCTGCCGCCTGAGTACAGCTATCTGGTCCCGATTGTCATCATCCTCGTCGTCGTGGGGGTCAACATCACTGCCTGGCTTGTGATCCCGCGTGTCGTCGGCTCGGCGTCGGCGTCGGTGTCCGTGCACCGCTCAATACCGGAGAATCGTCCGATGGGTGGCTTGTTCGTGTTCGGTCGTGGTGAGTTCGACTGGGCGAGTTCGGACGCCTCCGATGCCTCCGTCGAGTCCTCGTCGGACAACTGGTCGTCGAGCTGGGACTACGCCGGCGGGGACGGTCCGGACGGCAGCGACGACGAGAGCGGTTTCGACGACGACCGCTGGTATGGTTCCGCGGCCCGCCGTGGCGCGGGTTTCTCGCCGCCCGCTCTTACCGGAGCATCCATGCCCGGCCTGCTGTCCGCCGATACCGGACCGCATCACCGGGCCACGCAGTCCGGCCCGGTGCCGGCGGAGCCAGAGAAGCACCACGACGACAGCCGCCAGCCGTAGTGACGCCCATGCGGGAACCGATCGGCCAAGGGTACAGTCCTCGGCCAGGTACATCCCGTCCGTGCTGCGCTCGTTGAGATCGGTGCAGTGGCGGCCCGGCGCCGTGGATCAGGCGAGCCCGGCGCGTCGGCGGGCCGTCTCGGCCACCGCGGCCCAGTCCTGGTCGGTCTGGCCGTGCGCCAGCGCGTCGACGAAGGCGTCCCGCAGCACGCCGCCGAAAGGCAGCGGAACGTTCCGTTCCAGCCCTGAGGCCAGCGCGAGCTGGACGTCCTTCAACCCGAGCGGGAGACGGAAGTTGACGGGTTCGTAATCCCGGTTTCCGATCATGCGGCCATAGCCGGTAAAGACCGGGCCAGTGAACAGGTTGTCGGTGAGTACTTCGATGAACGTGGCCGGGTTTATCCCGCCGGCCGTCGATGACGGCGCTCGCCTCCGCCATCGTCTCGATGCTGCAGGCGATTAGATAGTTGCCCAGAATCTTCACCAGGTTGGCGTGTTCCGGCGCGTCGCCGACCGTCCAGGTTCGCCGGCCGAGGACGTCGAACAGGGGCTGAACCTCGGCAATCGCGTCCGGATCGCCGCTGGTCACGATGGTGAGGTTGCCGGCGCGGGCGGCGTCGGTCCGGCCGAAGACGGGAGCCGCGAGGTAGCGCAGCCCGTGCTCGGCGTGCTCACGCCGAGCCCGGATCGCCAGCGCGGTGCTGACGGTGGCCATGTTCACATGCAGTGCTCCGGCCGGCGCGGCGGTCAGCACCCGCGGATCGAGCAGACGATCGGTGACGGCCTGGTCGTCCGCCAGCATGCTGAGGACGATTCCGGTGGCGAACGCCTCGGAGATGCTGGCGGGGACCGCACCGGCGGCGGCCAGTTCGGTGACGGGATCCGGTGAGCGGTTCCAGGCCAGCACGGTGTGGCCGGCGTCGATCAGATTGCGCGCCATGGCGCCGCCCATGCCGCCGAGTCCGATGAAACAGATCTTCATGCGTCACCCTCCTGGCCTGGTCGGCGGACGGTCCGCCGACGCGGGTTTCCTGCCCGGCTGGGCTGGGCCAAGCGGCATCAGCGGCTCCGGCCCAGGGCGTGTGAAGAACGGACCGGCAGGTGCCGGGTTCTCAGGCGCCTGTCATCGTAGGAAGCCCGGTGCCCGAGGTCAGTGTGATGAACTCGATACGCGGGGGACCGGTGAGCAGATCCTGCCGCTCGGCGACGAAGTGGTGGATGTGCGGCTGGTCCTCATGATCCTCGAACGCCTCGCGGTCGCGGTAGAGCTCGTAGAAGAGCCGGGCATTGTCGTCGCCGGCCACCCGATGGGTAGTGTAGATCAAGGTCCCGGGTTCGTGGGCGGCGATCAGCGGCACCGTCTCGGCCACCAACGCGTCGAACGCGTCCGCCGTGTCCGGGCGTACCTCGAACCGCACCGTCAGACCGAACATGGATCTCCTCCTCAAGGTATTGCGACAGGGATATGGCGGGGCGCTGTCGCTTTGCGACGTACTGTTACCGCATCCAGGAGATCACTCTAATGGTGGCCTGAGAGCCTGGCCACATCGATGCGGCCTGAGATCGGCTGCCTTGTGCAGCCCGGGACGGGCCATCCGGACCTTGACGGCAGGATGCCGATGTACAGCAGATTCTGTCGATCAAAGCCGATATGAACGTCATGAACGGTACCCGATGGTATTCTCTCAAGGCTGGATCTGGTGATAGTTCCCGCTGGCCGAGGCGACCCGCGTCGCGCTCAGGTCCCCGGCGCCGTGGACCGGGACGTGCCACCCGGCCAGCATAGCGATTCGCGGCAGGCGGGCCACAGCCTGATTTCTTCCATCGACTCGTAGTTCAAATTCGAGAGACTTGTGTTCACTGGCTCGTGAACGGAAATCCCTTGACGGCTGGCCGCTGCACCGCACTCCGACGGGACGTAGGAAAGGTCGGCGCCCTAGTTACTCTGACGATTCACTCCTTCATCGTCTACGGATTTGCATTGAAATAACTTGATTATTCTATGTCGGGTCT
>NZ_CDWTNB010000227.1:0-5698 GCF_977947065.1 Frankia sp. CgJB1 | reverse complement strand
CCTCGACGCCGACACGGATGCCGCCCGATTTGTCGACCGCTCACTGCGCGTTCTGTCTGCCGGCCTGACCGATCTGGGACGTCTGCTTCCCCCGGTGTACGCGGCGATCCTCACCGACGACCTGCTGATCCTGTACATGGCACCCGCGGAGGAGGAGCCTCCACCGCTCCCATGGACCGTGGGCGAGGCGCCCGGGTCATGGCGGATCGAGCGGATGCCCGGTCTGCCCGGTGACCAGCCGGCCCAGATGATCGCCCAGATGACGGCCGGCGTGCCGGCTCCGTTCCCGGCCCTCGTCACCTTCGGCCGGGACGACGCCGGGTCACGCATTCTCGTCGACCTGGAAGGCGCTCCGGGCATCATCAGCCTGATCGGCGACCTGGACATCGCGGCGGAGGTCGCGATCGCCGTGGCGATCGAGCTGGGAACCAACGTGTGGTCGGATGATCTGCGGGTCTGTCTGGTGGGTTTTCCGGCCGACACCGGAGCCGACCTGACGACGATCGCACCCGCACGGGTCTGGACAGCAGACGACCTGAGCGCCGTCCTCGACGAACTCGCCGGACCGGAGGACGACGTCGGTCGCACCGGCACCGATCCGGCACCGGCAGACCCGCCGACCGTCACCGCGGGCGGCCGCGATCGGGTCACCGGCAATCCACGGGCGCTGGCACCCAATCTGCTCATTCTCGCGGCCCCTCCCGCAGCCGCCGACATCGCCCGGTTGACCAGGATGGCGAACGGGCAGGACGACGCCGTGGGAGTCCTCGCCGTCGGCGACACCCCGGCCGCCCGCTGGCGCTTCACGGTCGGGTCGGACCGCCGCGTGTCCCTCGGCGTTCTCGGCGTTCAGGTACGGGCGCAGACTCTGAGCATGACCGAGTACACCTCGATCACCGTGCTGTTCCAGCGGGCCGATGCGGCGGGATCTCCCGACCGGGCCTCGGGCAGCCCGCCGGACGACGGCCTGCCGGACGAGGGCCTGCCGGACGACGGCACCCCACCACCCCCCGCATCACAGCCGCCCGCCGGACCGATCTCCGCCGGACCCACCGCGACCGGGCCGGCAACCACCCGGCCTGACGAGCCGACAAGGCCACCCTCACAACGCGGCTCCGTGCCCGGGGCGGTGCCCTGGACGCCGAAACTCTCAGCCTTCACCCGGCCTGCGTCCCCCCAGCCGCTGTCGGCCGTCCCCACGCCGGCAGGCCCACTCCCCAGCCCCGGCTCTGCGCCACCGGAGCCACGCGGAGCGAGACCGCAGGACACGCAGGGTCGCGCCGCGGTCCTGTCCGGCACCGGATTCCCACCCACTATCTCCTCTTCCTCTGACGACGATCCGACGCGACCGCCCTCGAACGGCCGCCGGCTCCCCACCGAACCCCCGCCGCCCACACCCACGCCCAGGCCTTCCGGCCCTCCGCGAAGGACCGCATCGGCCGGTCCCGTCCTGCCAACCACCGCGGACACCGGCGACGCCCCCGAGGCCACCGGTCTGCTGGCCCATCCGGGACGACCGCTCATCCACCCGACGGATATCCCACGGGTACCATCCGCGATCTACTTCGAGACGCCCCGGATGCGAGCGAACCGGCAGGGCCGCGTCCCGGCCGAATCGATCCAGCCCGGGACGGAGGCACCACCTGGACCCCCTGCCCCCCGCCGCCAACCACCGAGTACCGGACCGCGATCCCGCCCCGGCCGCCGGTCCCGCCTCCGAACGAACGGCTGGCGGGACCGGCGGACGCGCACCATGCACCGCCGCAGGCTGCTCGGGCGCGCTACGCCGACGGAGGTACCACCGTCCCGGATGTCGGCGTTTCACGGCCCCCGGTGGCGACGTCCGGGGCGGCGCCACAGCGTGTGCCGCTCGAGACCACGCCGCCCGCCGATCCCACCGCGCCCGCCGAGGCGCAGGTCCGGATTCTCGGGCTGCCCACCGTCGAGGGTCCCGGGCGGCGACCCGCCGAGCGCATCGACCTGTTGACCGAGGTCATCGTCTACCTCGCGCTGCACCGGGAAGGCGCAGACAGTCGGCTTCTCGCCGAGGAGATCTGGCCATCCGACACCACAGAGGAGATCGCCGACGCCGCGCTGGCCGAAGCGCGCCAGTGGCTGGGGACCGATGCCAACGGCTCGCCTCGAATCATGATCGGCCCGGATGGCCGATGGTGGCTGAGTCCGGATGTGCGCTGCGACTGGGAACTCTTCGTGGCCTACACCCACCGGGCCGGTCTGCCGGGCAGCGACGCCGAGGCGGATCTGACGACGGCCCTGCGGATGGTCAGCGGCCCCCTGTGGACGGATCTGCCTGCCGGGCGGTACCGCTGGGCGACCACCGGGCCAATCGCCCGAAGCACCTGGGCGGGCGTGGTCGACGTGGCGCATCGCCTCGCCCAACTGACGTTGGACTTCGGTGACACGATGACGGCGATGGCGGCCTGCCGCACCGGGCTACGGGCTGTGCCGACCTCCGAAGTGCTCTGGCGGGACCTGCTGCGCACGGTCGCCGCGCGGGGTGATTGCCGAACTCTGCAGGCTGTGGCAACGGAGATGTACCGAACTATCGGTGTCAGCGGGGTGCGCCGCGGCGGGCGGGCCGAGGCCAAGACGGACGCACTGGTGCAGACCCTGCTGCCCGGATTCCGTCGCGGCCGGCGGTAGTGCCCGTCTCCGCTCCCGGGGCAGCCGGCAGAGGACCCGGCCTGATGGCTGGTCGCTGGTGACGCTAGCCAACCTCGGGGATCTTGGGCACCCCGGAGATCTCCGAGGCACCGGGGTCCGCGGTGAACTCGGCAGCCGCGGCAGGAGAAGAATCGGGACCGCGCAACGCCGACGCGCAAACTATGATCGCGACGAGCAGGACAAGCACGACGACCATGGCGAGTTGCAGGCCCGCCAGCTCGGCGAGCCCACCGATGAGAGCCGGCCCGCACAACCATCCGGCATACCCGACCGTGCCGACCACGGCGATGGAGCTGCCCGTCGACGACCTGAGCCGCCCCGTCGCGGAGAACACCGCGGGCAGCACGCAGGCGGTGCCGACGCCGAGCGTTCCGAATCCGACGATTCCCCCGACCGTGCCGAACGCCGAGGAACCGAGCGCAAGCATGACCGCGAATCCCACCATCGCGGTCACGGCGAGGCCGCGGACCGTTCGGGTCGGGCCGAACCGTGCCATGGCGCGGTCCCCGAACAGGCGCACGACGAACATGCAGGAGGTGAAGGCCACAAAGCCGATACCCGCGATTCCGGCAGCCGCTCCGGCTACCTCGGTGAGGTAGACGGCGCTCCAGTCCGCCGCCACACCTTCACAGAGGAAACTACCGAAGGCAATGACGCACAGTGCGACGAACTGCCGGGCACGGCTGCCGGTGCCCGCGGGACCCGGGGGCACCGCTCTGTCGCGGTCTCCGCCCCAGCCGTCTCGCCCGTCCCCTGGCGCGACTTCCGGTGCAGCGCCGTCGGGCAGCATCCAGGCCGTGGCGGGTAGGGCGGCAGCGAGACCCAACCCGCCGAGCACCGCGAACTGCACGCCGATCGGGACACTCAGAGCGGCCGCCGCCGAACCGATCCCGGCCCCGGACAGGGCACCCGCCGTCCACGCCGCATGGGCGGAGGTCATGATCGGCCGCTGGTAGCAGCGCTCAATCCCCACGGCCTGGGTGTTCAGGGAGATGTCGAGGCAACTGCTGGTCGCCCCCCACAGGGCGAGCAGAGCGAACAGAGACCAGGGTCCCTCGATGAGCGGGACCAGAAGACCGGTGGCGCAGTAGGCGGGCAGACCTGCTCGCACCATGGTGATGCTGCCGTACCGGGTGACCGCCAGACCGATCAGCCACAATGTCAGAACCGCCCCGATCGGGGCGCCGAGCAGGGTCAGACTGAGCTGCCCGTCGCCGAGTTCGAGCCCCTCCTTGATTTGCGGTATACGCGGCGCCCAGCTCGCAAGCAGCAGAGCCAGCAGGAACAGCGAGCTCATCGTCGCCGCCCGGGCACGGAACAGTGCTTGGGCGGCGAAGGGCTGGCTCCGAGTCGCGCGGCGCACGCCGCCCGGATCCATCAGGATGATCTCCAGCCGTCGATCTTCACGATGCGCACGCCGGGAGGAGAATTACCCTGCGTCCCGGATCGTTACGCCTCATTACTCCACGCGACGATACTCGATAAGATCGGGCAGCGCTCTGGCGACAGCCAATCATGTTTTGACAAATCTAATTACGATATACAAAATCTAATTACTTTGCATAAAATCAAATTATGATCGACGGCACCTGATGACGTCCCGATGTCACTATGAGGACTGCTCGACCATGAGGACCTCTCGGCAGCGGGCGCTAACGTGCCCGCCCGATCGGGCACGATGGCGTTCCCGTGGCCGTCGCGTCGGGTACTGGCGGGGTGCGTCTGGTCATGCTCTCGGACACACACCTCCCGGTGCGGGCGCGCGAGCTGCCCGCCGAGGTCTGGTCCGCCGTCGACGCGGCGGACGGTCAGCGGTTGACCGTCCGCCGCGCGCCCCACCGGCAACTCCTCCTGCCGGCGCCGCAGCTGCCGATTCGACGATGACCCCACAGCTGTCCACACAAGAAGCACAGGATGAACTACAGACAGCTATATCCCCCTCGGAGGATCGGTGCCATCCGTCGGGTGCTGTAAGCTGGTACCGCCGGCCACCACGGCGGTACATCGCGCTCGTAGCTCAACGGACAGAGCATCTGACTACGGATCAGAAGGTTGGGGGTTCGAGTCCCTCCGAGCGCACGTCAGGTTGAGACAGGTCAGAGCCCCGTAGCCACTACTCCGGCGCGGGGCTCTGAGCTTTGCGTAGGCGATCTCCCAGCCCGGGCGGAGAGGGTCAATCGCCCTCGCGACGGATCCGGAGAAGGCCGCGGTGCAGCCACTGTCACGGCCCCAGCGAGATCGGCGAGGTCGTGATGCGTGACCAGGTCCTCGACGGCCGCGATCACGGCGCGTGCCGACTGGTCGTCAAGCCGGAAGACCACGATCCCGCTGTGCGATCCCGGCAGGTAGGCACGGATGTTCCCGAAGCCGCGGTCGAGGGTGAACACGATCCGGTTCTCGGCAACCGCAGCAGCGAGCACCTCCGGATCGGAGCGGCCCGACAGGTTCTCCGCAAGCACGGTATCGGCGTCGATCCCGTGCTTGGCGAGTCGCTCGGCAAGGGAGACCGGGAGACCCTCGTCCAGCTTGACCTTCACGGCGCGGTACGAAGCGGCACGAGATCCTCCCGCACCAGACGCGCCCCGTAGGCAGCGGCCGCACGGATCCCCGACACGGTCAGCGACGGGTACTCCGCGATGATCTCACCGTCGGACATACCGCCGGCAAGGCAGTCGAGCACGACACTCACCGGCACCCGGGTCCCCCGGATACACGCCTGCCCATGACCGACTGTCGGGTCGGCCACGACGAGCGCCAGAAGATCTTCCGCCATGCCTCCCAGTATGCTCCCGGATCTCAGCGTCGAGCGCCCATCACGTGGTCCAAGCCGTGGCACGAGTGACAGCCAAGTTGACAGCCAAGCCGCTGGACGCGGGTGGACGTCGACGGACACCGGTGGACGGAACGCTCATGGTCAGCAGACAGGGCGGACGTTGACAGACGTCGACGGAAGATCCAAATCTAACTACGGATCAGAAGGTTGGGGGTTCGAGTCCCTCCGAGCGCACGCCAG
>NZ_CDWTNB010000226.1:0-5704 GCF_977947065.1 Frankia sp. CgJB1 | reverse complement strand
GCTCTACCTCACCGACGACCTTACAATCCAGGTGAGCCCGGCTCTCGCCAAAGCCATGGACGAGGACCCAGGGACGGCTGCAGCGTTTGGTCGTCCACCACTTGCTAATAACCTTCTTCTACCCACCACCGCCGCCCTGCCTCGTGTAACCTATCTCGATTGGCATCGACGTCACCTTGTCTCGCCACGACCTGTTGCGCCGGGAATCTGGCAGACGAATGGCCTCGCTTCCGATCTCACTTACCTGCATTCATCACCGGTCATGTAAGAACTGCGGATCCCTCTGCCTCCGTGTTAGGCTGGGCAGACACCGCCGGGCTGAGGAATGCCGAGGGCGAAGCAGCAGCAGGTCGCGCACCCGTTCGCCGAGTACCCGCCGGAGCGTACACCCGGGCTCGCACGCTCACCAACGGACCGCCAATAGCCCGGAACGCCCTGGTGCAGATAGCTACCATCACAAGACATGACCTCCGATGCCACAGGTGACGGCTCTCCGAGGATCAACGACGAACCGGCCGTGTCCAGTCGGCCGCGGGTGGCGAAACGGCCGGCACCGCTGCGCCCAGCCGGGCCCGTGGACCTGCGCAGCGACACCGTGACCCGGCCGACCGCGGCGATGCGCCGGGCCATGGCGTCAGCCGAGGTGGGCGACGACCACTACGGCGAGGATCCGTCCGTCCGCGCGCTGGAGTAGTACACCGCGGACCTGCTCGGCCACGAGGCCGCCGTGTTCGTGCTGAGCGGGACCATGGGCAACTTCGTCGCGTTGCGGTCCAGCGCACCGGTCGGCACCGAGATCATCACCGACACCGAGGCCCACATCGTCACCTACGAGCTCGGCGGGGTGCAGACCCGCACCCTGCCCGGCCTCACCGCGGCGGCGGACCTGGCGGACGTGGCCGCCGCGATCCGCGCGCACAGCGTCACCGGCAACTACAGCATGGTCAGGACCAGCGTGCTGGCCGTGGAGAACACCCATGCCCGCTCCGGCGGCCGGGTCTGGTCGCTCGGCCGGCTGGCGGAGTTCCGCACCATCGCCGACTCCGCCGACGTGGCGCTGCACTGCGACGGCGCGCGGCTGTGGAACGCCGCGGTCGCGAGCGCCGTCCCGCCGCGTCGCCTCGCAGCCGCCTTCACGACCCTGTCGGTGTGCCTGTCCAAGGGGCTGGGCGCGCCGGTCGGCTCCCTGGTCGTCTGTGATGCCGGCCGCGTCGGCACCGTCCGGGAGTGGCGCCGGCGGCTCGGCGGCGGGATGCGCCAGGCCGGCGTGTTGGCCGCGGCCGGCCTGCACGCGCTGCACCACCACGTCGACCGGCTCGCGGAGGACCATCGACGCGCCGCCGAACTCGCCGCGCTGCTGGCCGACGCCGCACCCGGCCGCGTCGACCTGAAGGCGGTGGAGACCAACATGGTGCTGGTCCAGGTCACCGACGCCGGGGCCGTCGCGGCGCGCGCCGCCGAGCAGGGCGTGCTGGTCGGGGCGACCGGGCCGACCACGCTGCGGATCGTCACCCACCTCGACGTGGACGACGCGGGCATCCGCCACGCCGGGTCCGTCCTCGCCCGCCTGTTGCGCGCCCAGCCGCCGGTGGCGGCTTGAGCCGGGTCCCACCTGAGCCGGGCCGGATCCCTCGCCCCCCGGGCCAGGATGGTCACTGGCCGACGGCGCCGACGGTAACGGGCCAGCCCTCGGTTCCCGCAACGATAGTGCTGCGCCTCAGGCACATCCGCGGCGGGAACCGGGCCGGGCGGGTCAGCTCGCGGCGGCGGGCTCAGACTTGGCCGGGCCGACCAGCTTGAACACGGCGCCGGTCGGGTCGGCGGCGATCGCGAGGCGGCCGTAGGGGGTGTCCTCCGCGGGCAGCACCACCGACCCGCCGAGTTCGGCGGTCTTCGCGAGCGCCGCGTCGGTGTCCTGCACGGCGAAATACACCGACCAGTGCGCCGGGACGCCCTCGGCCAGGAAGCCCGCCGCGTCCATGATGCCGGCGAGCGCGCCCTCGTCCTTGCCGAAGGTCGTGTAGCGGAACTCCGGGGTGTCGCTGACGACGTGAACGTCCCAGCCGAACACGTCCCGGTAGAAGCCGACGGCCGCGGCGTAGTCGCGGGTGTGCAGCTCGAACCAGCCGGGGGCGCCCGGCTCGGCAAGCACCCCGAAACCACGGTGCAGCCCCGGCTGCCACATGCCGATCGCCGCGCCGGCGGCATCGGTCACGACGGCCATGACGCCGAGCTCTTCGACGGCCATCGCCGGGACGATCACCTGACCCCCGTGGTCCACAGCGGCGGCGACGGTCTTCTCGGCATCCGGCGTGGCCAGGTAGACCGACCAGCCATTCGGGACGGCCTCGTCCTGCGCGGGCATACAGCCGGCGACCTGGACACCGTCCTTCGTGAAGGTGAAGTACCCGCCGAACTCCTCAGCGGGATCCTCCGCCGTCCAGCCGAACAGCTCGCTGTAAAACGTCCGAGCCCGGGCCGGGTCGGAGGTCATCAGGTCGACCCAGCAGGGCGCTCCGGCCGGGGCGGTCTCTCGAGTAGGCATGATGTGCTCCTTCGTATCGTGCGGACCCGTATCAGGCGGACCGTGCCACATCACCTTGGACCCCGGCACCGACAGAAATTCCTCGGCGGCCATCGGCGCTTCTCCGAGCTCCAGGTGCCGCTGCGTGGCATCACGCCCAAGGTGCTCATCGAGTCCCTGCGCGGCCTGGAACGCGACGGCATCCCCACCCCGGTGGAGGTACCCCGCTGTGGAGGTACCCCCGCGGGTCGAGTGCACACTGACTCCCCTCGGGCACTCGGTCGTCTTCGGCAGGTTCGCCCCCACCCCCGCCCTCGCGCCCGGCACCCGGCTCAGTGGTGGAACGATGACTCGCCGTTCCTCCAGCGCCGCCGTCTGCGGCTACCCATCCTTGTCGATCATGTTCTTCGGGGCGCACTCGGCCATCAACCGGTCGGCGTATGGGTCCATCCAGGTGGTCACGAACGTGGCCATGTTCAGCCGCGCGTTGCCGTCGAGCATCAGCTCGTCGTGGACGATCTGGTAGACCGTCTCCGGCGCAATCGACTCCTGCGGTATCCGGAATCGCGGGACCACGACTTCCTCGCCCGACGGGACCAGGTGCGGCCGTACGTCGACCGTCCGCTCCGCCCGATCATCACTCGCCTGGCGATGTAGAGCCATCCTGGATCAACCTCCCAGCCGCGCTGCTGCGATACCGGTGTCAGGCCATGGCCCCCGAGCGGCGCAGCGAGCGGAGCACCTGCTCCTGTTGATGCGGGAGCAGCTCCGGATCGCGTGCGTCGAGCGCGCGCCGCAGCAGATCGTCCGCTCGAGTGTCCTCGCCGGCGGCACGCGCCACACCGGCGGCACGCCACAGGGCCGGGCCGCTGTCCGGCGCCGCGTCCAGGACCGCCGCGGTCTCGTCGGATGCCTCCCTCGATCGGCCGAGCCGGGCCAGCGCCAGGGCGCGGGTCGCCCGCACTTCCGTGACGCCGGCGACGTCGGGAGCCAGCCGTGTCACCCGCTCGAGATCCTCCAACACCGAAACGTCGTCCCCCAGTTCCACCCGCAGCTGTCCCCGCCCGGCAAGGGCGGCCTCCGATTCCGGAGCGATCGTCAGCACGGTCGAGAAGATGGCGGCAGCCGCCCAGGGCTGGCCGGAGTACCACAGCGCCCGGGCGAGGTCGGCCTGGACGCCGGAGTCGGCCGGCAGCCGCGCGGAAGCGGCCTGAAAATCTTCGATGGCCCGGCCGTACTGACCGCCGCGCAGCAGGAGCCGGCCGATGGCGGCCAGGACACGGCCCGAACCCTCGGTGTCGGACAGCGATTCGTAGAGTTCGGCGGCCTCACGGTACCCCTGCTCCGCCTGCTCGGGCCGGGCCTGCGCCTCATCGAGCTCGGCCCGCAGGGCCAATGTCCGGGCCGTCGTCCGGGAGCCGTCCGGGCTGCGGAGCAACGCCTCGTCGACATGGCCGCGCGCGGCCACGACATCGCCGTCGGCGAAGCTCACCAGCGCGGCCTGGAGGAAATCGGCCGCACCAGCCGCACCAGCCAAGCGTCCCGCGACGGACCAGTCCGGGAAGGCCTCCTGCAGCGGCGGGATAAGGCGATCGTCGAAAAGCTCGAACCGCCGGGAACCCGAACGCCATTCACTGGCGAGGACATAGCGCTCGACCAGTGCGTCGAGGAGGGCGGTGGGCATCCCAGCGGTCGTCTCGATGCCCTCGTCGACGGCCCCCGCCGGCCGCGTTCGGTGATGAAGGTCCGGGTCAGCCAGGTGCGCACCTCCCCATCGTCGAGGTCGTGTTCCCGGGCCACGGCCACGATCGCCTGGGTCAGATACGCCCCGAGGATCATGCTCGCATCACCGGTCTCCGCCAGCTGGGCGCCGGTGACGGGTTCGGTGGCGGCGGGTTCGGTGGCGGGTCCGGCGGTGACGAGCGGGAAGCGCCAGATGGCCGTCGCCACGAGCTGGAGGTACGCCGGCTGCACCGTGCTGGCGACCAGAACGGACTCCGTCCCGGTAACGTCCACCACACGGCTGGTGACAAGGTCGTCGACGCAGGCCTGGGCGACACCCGGCGGGAGGCGTCGGCCCGCCGCCCGCAACGGTTCGGTCAGCGCCGCAGTTGCCGAGCGCCGGTCCAACGGTCCGACGGCGACCCTGGCGATCGTCGAGCCACCGGCGAGGGTGTCCTCGTAGGGCGCGAGCGCGGCCCGGTGGTTACGCCGGATCACCAGCAACAGGTGCAGGTCCGGGAGGGCGGCCACGGCCTCACCGAGAACTTCGACGAACTGGGTGCGCAACGGGTCCAGATACGGCGAGTGGGGTACGAAGAAGTCCTCGAACTGGTCCACAGCGGCCAGGATCGGCCGCGCGGAGCCGAGTTGACGGTCACGACCGGCGGCGCCGTTACCGTGCCGCTTGCTCTGGATGGCGTCCACCAGCGACCAGGTGTCGGAGTCGCCCGCCCAACATCGCAGCAACGACTCCAGGTAGGGATTTCTGGTCGAGCGGACCAGGCCCTCGTCCGCGTCCGGACCGACCGGTGGGCCCAGTCGACCGACCGGCAGCACGTCGGCGTCCGTCGAGACCAGATTCGGCAGCACGCCGGCCCGCAACAACGACGTTTTTCCGACCCCGGCCGGCCCGTGCAGGACGACCAGCCGACTTTCAAGCCATTTCGCGAGCAGGGCGTGCGCGCGGCGCGGCGCCCGAAGAAAAATTCGGCGTCGGTCTCCTGAAAGGGCGTGAGGCCGACATAGGGAGAATGGCGGGGAAGTACGGTGACCACCACTACCCCCGCGTCCCGGAATCGCTGGTCGGGTCAGGTCTTCCCCGCCTTCCTTCACAAGCAATGACCATCCTGGTAAACAAGGTAGTAAAAAGCCTCTCCCCGGCGAATCGACAGCACCCCTGACAGTACCCTTGAATGATATCCGACGCCGGGTCGCCGGAGTTCGGACGTACCACCCGAAAGCGCCTCCCGTGCACCGCGAGACGCGCACGACCGCCGAGCCGAGCGGACCCCCGCCCACGGGAGGCGTACCGCCGGTCGGTCATGGACTCGGTCATGGACTCAGTCCGCAAAGGACGGCACCGCCCGTCCGCCGTCAGTCGTGCGCTGCCGGCGCTCCGCGGGACAACAACCTAGGGATCGTCATTAAATAAGTTGATCATTTGATCTGTGTTTGGGG
>NZ_CDWTNB010000225.1:0-5706 GCF_977947065.1 Frankia sp. CgJB1 | reverse complement strand
GGCGGGCCGAGTTCGCGCAGCAGGGTCGCGGCGGCGCGGGCGGTTGCGCCGGTCAGCCGCGAGCCGGCCCCGGCGATGCCCCGGCGCACCGCGAGGGCGGCGAAGACGTCCCCCTCGACGTCGATCTCCCCGGCGACGAAGGCCCGCGCGAAGCCCAGCTCACCCGGGCGGAACAGGACGCGGCGCAGGGCCTCCGGCGAGCGGACCAGGATCCGGGTGGTGGTGTCTGGTCCCAGCACCGAGCCGTCCCACAGCGTGATCCGTACCGGCGGGTCGTCCCCGATCAGGCTCTCGAGCAGGATGCGCGTCGCCCGCGCCACGTTCGGTGACCACCGCGGCTCCCGGTGCGGAATGGTTGCTTCGGCAGGGTCGTGCTTCGCCGGCTCTCGACTGATCGTCACGGCGCATCCTCCGGTTGTTACCTGGGCTCATCGTCCCCCGGAAACCCGCTGCCGCAACGGTGTCGGGTGTTGCATGTCCGTATCCCTGTTACCGGGGATCCCCGGTAACAGGATCCCCGGTAACAGGGATACTCCGGTCCGTCCCGCGCCGCTCAGGCCACGGCGGAGGCGCCGAGCAGGGCCTTGAGGTCGCCCATGAGGGCCGGAGTGCGCTGGACCTTGTACGCGTCGTCGAGCCGGAACACGGTGGTGCGGCTCGCGGTCTGCAGCCGCAGGTGCACCTCCGTCGTCCCGGGATGGGTACCGAGAACCTCCCGCAGCCGCTCCACCGTCGGCGGGTTCACCCGGGACGCCAGTATAATGATCACCATCGGTGGGCTCAGGGCGGCGTCGGACAGGTCGGGGACCGTGAGGTCAGAGGCGATCAGCCGCGGGGTGTCCTCCCGCTTGTCGAGGCGGCCCTTGACGATGACCACGGCGTCCTCGGCGAGCTGAGTGGAGCAGGTCTCGTAGGTCTGCGGGAAGAACATGACCTCCAGCCCGTCCTCGAGGTCCTCGATGGTGGTCAGCGCCCACACCTTGCCCTGCTTGGTGACCTTGCGCTGCAGGCTGGAGATGATTCCGCCGATGGTCACGGTGGCACCATCGGGGTGCTCCCCGCCGGTCAGGGACGCGATGCCGCAGTCCGCCTTCGCCGCGAGGATGTGCTCGACGTCGCGCAGCGGGTGGTCGGAGACGTAGAGGCCGAGCATCTCCCGCTCGTGGGACAGCTTGACCGCCTTGTCCCACTCCTGGTCGGAGAACTCCTGCACGCCGAACACGGGCGCCGCGCCCGGCTCGTCCTCGGCGTCGAAGGCGAACAGGTCGAACTGCCCCGCGGCGTTCTTCTTCCTCACCCCACGGATCTCCCCGGCCTCGCTGTACCGGGGGTGCTGGGGGTCGAAGATCCCGGCCAGCGGGATGTCCTTGCCCATCACGGCGGGCGGCATCGCCTTGGTGATGCGGTCACCCATCGCGTACGGGTAGCCGAGCACCCGCGAGGAGTCCTTGATCGCAGCCTTGGCCTTGATCGTGCCGTAGGTGACGATCTGCGCTATGCGGTCCTCGCCCCACCGGGATGCCCTGGCTCTTCGCCCACACGATGAAGTCGGCGACCACCAGGAAGCACGACGGGAAACCCAGCTGCAGGATGATCCCGATCTCGTACTCGACGCGTTCGCGGTGGGCGTCGTCGTAGCCGTCCGGGAACCGGCGGGCCATACCGGCCCAGGTCGCCTTGCGAAACCAGCTCTCCTCGGTCTCGCCAGCCGGCACCGGGAAGCGCGGCATCAGGTTGTGCTTGGCGAACATGCCGGTGGGGTCGACCCGCTCGGCGATCAGCAGGATGGTCTCACAGCCCTCGCGCCAGACGTCGGAGGTGTCGATCCCGTACATCTCCTCGGCGCTCTTGAGGTAGTAGCCCGACCCCTCGAACTGGAAGGAGGGATTGGCCATCGTCGACGCCGTCTGTACACAGAGCAGCGCGGCGTGGGCGTCCCGCTCGGCCTCGTAGGTGGAGTGCGAGTCGTTGGTGACGACGAACCGCATGCCGAGCGTGCGGACGATGCCCACCAGGCCGTCGCGGACCCGGCGCTCGATGTCGAGGCCGTGGTCCATTGGCGGGAGACCTCTTTGAACATGTCCTTCAGCCGAGCCGCCCCGTCCAGCATCGAGTACTCGGTGTGAACGTGAAGGTGGACGAAAGAGTTGGACACGTCAGATCTTCCCGCGTGCTGGGCACGCCGGTCGAAGCTGCGGACCAGTCACCGACCGTGGAAACGGGCGCCCTCCGGTGCGGGCGCGCCGGGAACTGATCATCACGGGGGGCCGGCCGGATGGACAAGGCGTTCATCCGGCAGCCTAGCGGCCCGCGCGCGGTCCGGACACCTCCGCCGTCGTGTCCGCCGGGTACTACGAAGCGATACCGCCGCGGTGCGTACCGCCGCCGCCCGGCGCCGCCGCGGTCGTCCTCCGCGCCTCGGCGATGGCGGCCCCGATCACCGCGATCGCCTGCTCTACCTCGCTGTCCGAGGTCGACCAGTTGCTTACCGAGATGCGCATCGCTGTGCGGCCCCGCCACACCGTGCCGCTCACGAACGCCTCGCCGCTCGCCGTCACCGCGGCCGTGACCGCCGCTGTCAGCCGGTCGCCCGCCGCCCGCCCGGCCGCCGTCCGGTCGCCCTCCGGGTCTGCCATCACCCGGACCAGCACCTGGTTGAGCTCCACGACGCGGCCCGATCCACCCGGGCCGGTTGACCCGGCTGACCCGGCTGACCCGGCTGACCCGGCTGACCCGGCTGGGCCGCCCGGGCCGGCCACCGCGTTCAGGATTGTCACCCCGGGAAGAGCGGCGAGCCGCACGGCGAAGCGGTTGGCATACTCGCAGCACCGGTCCACCAGGTCGCGCAGCCCCGCCCGGCCGAGCGAGCGCAGCGCCGCGTACACGGCGAAGGCCCGCGCCCGGCGGCTGAACTCCGGTGTCCAGTCGACCGGGTCGAGCCGGCAGGCGGAGTCGAGGACGAAGTAGTCCGCCGAGGCCGACATCGACCGCCGGTGCGCCTCGCGGTCCGCGACGAGGGCGATCCCGCAGTCGTACGGGACGTTGAGCCACTTGTGGCCGTCGGTCGCCCACGAGTCGGCCCGCTCGACCCCGGCGACGAGGGCGCGCCGGGACGCCGCCGCCGACACCGCAGCCCACAGCCCGAACGCACCGTCCACGTGCACCCAGGCGCCGTGTTCGCGGGCCAGCGCGCACACCTCCTCGAAGGGGTCGAACCCACCGGTGTTGACCTCCCCCGCCTGGGCGATCACGATCGTCGGCCCGCTCCCGCCGCTCCCGCGGGCAAGAGCCGCCCGCAGCGCCTCGGGGTGCATCCGCCCGAGCGCGTCGGCCTCGACGGCGATCGTCGCGCGGGTGCCGAATCCGAGCAGGCGCAACGCGGCGTCGACAGTGGCGTGCCGGGCGGCGCCGACCAGGACCCGCACGGGCGGTGCCCCGGCGAGACCATCCGTCTCGACATCCCAGCCGGCCCGCGCCAGCACCCGGTGCCGCGCGGCCGCCAGGGCGGTCACGTGCGCCATCTGGGTGCCGGTGGTGAATCCGACAGACACCCCCGGCGGCAGGCCGAGCAGCTGCGCGATCCAGCGGCCGGTCAGCGCCTCGACGGCGCTGGCGGCCGGGGAGAGGGAGGCCAGGGCAGCGTTCTGGTCCCACACGACGGTGAGCAGGTCGGCGGCGAGCGCCGCCGGCAGGGTCCCGCCGATGACGTAGCCGAAGAAGCGGCCCGAGCCGGTCGAAGTGAGGCCGCCGGCCACCGCGTCGACCAGCGCGTCGATGACCGCCACCGGGTCGCTCGGGCCCGCCGGCAGCGTGTCGCCGAGCCGGTGGCGGACTTGCTCGGCGGTCAGGCTGGGGCCGACCCGACGATCGGCCAGACCCGCCAGGTAGGCGTCGGCATGCCCGGCGGCGGCGCACAGTGCCGCGCGGAGCGCGTCGACGGGCGGCGTGCCTCGCATCGGTGGATCTCCTCGTCCGGGATGGATGATCGTTCGCCAGCGGGTCCGAAGCGGGCTCGATGCCCGGCGGCGTCAGTCTGCCGCCACCGCCACCGCCGGCGGCCGGGCGTGCGCCGCCGCCGTTCGGCTTTCCCGGCTCTCCCGGCCCAGCCAGTCCAGCACCAGCTCGGCGGTGAGCTCCGTCGCCTCGAGCATCGGCAGGTGGCCGAACCCGTCGAGGATCTCCACCCGCCAGTCCGGGCGTTCCGCGGCGACGTGGCGTGCCACGCCCACCGGGATCAGCCGGTCGGCGGAGCCATGGACGAGCATCGTCGGTTGCCGGACGGTGCAGACCATGCGCGCGAGTGAGGCCGGGCGCACCAGCGACCAGACGACCGAGCGCGCTGCCCCCACGTACGCCTGGTCCGCGCCGGGGATCCCGCCGCGCTCGCTCTGCGCGCGCACCATAGCCGCGATCGCCGTCGGCGGGATGCGGCCGGGGTCGGCGCAGAGCCGCCGCAGGTTCTCGTCAACGAGCTGGCGGGGGGTGTAGCGGCCGCGGCGGGGGACCAGCAGACCGGCGAAGATGCGGGTGATCTCAGGATCCAGGCGCACGCCTCGCGGCCGGGGCAGTGCCGGGCCGAGTAGCACCAGACCCGCGACGGACTCCGGCCGCCGACTGGCCTGCATCACACTGATTATGCCTCCCATCGAGCTGCCGACGAGGACGGGCGCCTCCCGGACGATCTCGCTGAGGAAACGGTCGAGCAGTGCCCGGTTGGCCGCGACGTCGGTGCGGCGCCCGGCGGGCGGCGTCCGGCCGTGCCCGGCCAGGTCGACCGCGAGCACCCGGCAGACCGGGGTGAGCAGCGGGGCGAAGGCGAGCCAGTTGAGGTGGGAGCCGCCGAGACTGTGCACGCACAGCAGCAGCGGGCCGTCGGGTGGCCCCCCGAAGTCGACGTAGTGCACCGGCCCGTCCAACTGGGCCCAGAACGACCGGTGGTTCTCCCGGCCGGACGGGTCCGCCGAAACCAGGGGCGTGGTGACCGAGGACGTGGTGACCGCGGGTGCGGTCACATCGCGGCTGCTCATGCTGTGACGGTAGGACAACGCTCCTCGTGGCCGACATACCCGTGTGGCCGACATACCCGTCGGCGGTGAAACCGGCGGTGAAACAGCAGGGCCGGCCGCCCGACGGCGGCCGGCCTCCAGGAGTCACAGTGACCGGGAGGCGCCGAGCCGGAGCCGGTTCGGGTTTGCGACGGGCCCGAACGAGAATGTTTCCGTGGCCGGCTCGAAGACCTCCGCGCCGTCGAGGACGCCGGAGCCGGTCTCCCGCTGACCTGGTACGGAAAGCCCCGGGGCCAGGTGGGTCGTCTCGTCCTTTTCCATGCGCAACGCTCCTTCCATCGTTACCGACACCTGTCCCTAAAACGGTATCGAGTGGACGTGGCGCGCAAAGTCTCTAAGTGATCATGGTCACACCGCAAATCCGAACGATGGCAATGCGTTGCGCCCTTCATTGGCCGTCGGATGGCTACGGCATGCGCAGACCGTGCGTGAAGCGCGCACAGAGCGCGCACAGAGCGTGGGCGAGTCGTTGGTCAGGAGTGTTCAACCGGCCGACCGGCCCGGTCGAAACCGGGCCGGTCAGCTGGAGCCCGCGGCCGGGGCGGGACGTCCGGTCAGGCCCGCAGGGGCGCACCGGAGCCGGCGGCCAGGCTGTCGGTCAGGCTGTCGGTGCCGGAGCGGTGGGGGCCGTTCCGGGAGC
>NZ_CDWTNB010000224.1:0-5733 GCF_977947065.1 Frankia sp. CgJB1 | reverse complement strand
GGACATAACCGTACCGAGGCAATCACAGGGGAACCCCAAACACAGATCAAATGATCAACTTATTTAATGACGATCCCCGGAGCGACTGGAACCAGTAATCATCCGACAACCCGGCGGAGTTTCGCGTTCCGGCCGGTGTCGTCGGATCACCCGTCTATCGGGTTACTGCTGACCCCCGCCAAACGGCTGGCCCTGCTGCTGCTCGCCGCCCAGCCCCGAGGCGAAACGCTCCCCAGCGATTCCTCCACCCTGAACACCCGCGCCTACTCCCGCAAGCTCCAGGAGTCGGTTCTCGACGTACCGCTCGCTGTGGTGCGTCTTGTCCGCGATCCGCTGGACGAGGTCGTTGACGCTCGTCGCAGAGTCAAGGTCCGCCGGGCTCACCTGACCGAACTGGTCGAGGATTCGGTAACGAATCTGCCGCCAGTTCTGCCGCAGCTGCTGTTCCACCTGCTGCACCTGCTGCTGTTGAGCCATTTTCCCTCTTTCTCCTCTCGAGCAGAACACCCGGATGTGTGTCGGCCAGCACCGGCCAGCACGGGAGGCACGTTACCGCAGCCGAGCTGAGCGGCGTCAAACCCGAGAACCGATATGAATGTATCCTCACGCGTCCGACGTCCGGCACCTGAGAGCCGTATCAGAGCACATCGACCTCATACCGGTTGAAGAGACGACCGCAGCAGTATGGAACTCGTACCAAGGGAACAAAATGCCGTACTGCATAGGATTCTTGAAATCTCGGTTGAACAACGTGGTTGAACGACATGTCAGAGCGGCAGATATCCCGGACGATGGGCGGATGGTCAGCCGTCTGCTTTGCCGACGACTCGCCGTGCGCACGCTCGTCCGGGCGGCACGGCGCGTCCTCGCCAGCTGACCCATCATTGATCTTCTCCGCGCCGTCTGGCCTGACGGACTTCACCGCTGCCTGTGGCTCCCCCATGCAAGCATCTCATGTCGTGACCGGCTCAGGGAATCTGGACTACCTGGGAGGCAATGCTCAGGCCCGCCCCATACCCAATGAGCAGCGTCGAATTCGGAGCTCGAGCCATCGGCGACTGTGAACAGTCCAGCCAGCTTTCCGTGCATCCGACGGTGTCTCTGCCGGTAGATGTCCCAGCCGGTCATCGGCACGGGACCGAACCGGATACGTATCCGGAACAGCCGTGCGATCTGCAGGGCAGGGCTGGTGTTGTACTGCCAGGCCCCGCAGGGCATCCAGCGCATAGTGGGGCGGAGCCGGAACCGCCCGGTGAAGTGGGCGCGGAACGACCAGTCCCGCCGACGGCCAACGACTCCCATGTGGCGCAGGTACCGCTGGTCGGCGATGGGCAGGTCGGCGAGGTCGGCATCGCCGACCGCTGCCTCGTCCTCGGGCCGATCCGGCCCGTCCGGCATGGCCCCTCGGCGCTAGGCCATCGAGCGCAGCATCGAAGTCCATGCACAATCAGCTCGACACCCCAGGTCAACGGACGCTCCGGCTCGGCCGGGTCGCCGGTGTTGGCCTCCAGGCCGTGGATGAATGCGAACATGGCTCGACCAGGCTGACAGCCGCGCCACGATGGTCGGCCCCTGGTCGATGACCTCGTGCCAGGCCTCCGCCTACCGACAGGTAAGATCATCTGAACTGAGTGGCCTGGATAAGCCTCCTCGTAGGTCCCCCTGCTCGAGGACAACACGGCCGGCGAGCGCGGCGGCCACCAACGTTCCCGAGGCCGGGTCCGCATGATTGCGCAGCGGCCGGATTGTGGGGAGCCAGTCACGATTCAGGGACCGCAAACCGTGCTCAGGTCCCCCGAATTCACCGGCCTTCGGCTAGGACAGTTCGGCTAGGACGGTTTAGTAGATACGGCGATGGTCCAGGGCAGATGGAGGGGCCGATGCAGGACGGATGGCTGGGACGGCTCACCAGAGCGTTCCCCGACGACCCCGGGCTGATCAACCTCAAGGCGGCCGGCCGGGTTGCCTTCGTCGCCCCCATGCTGCTGGCCGTCACCTATCTGGCTGGTGGGGACGTGCGGCTGAGCCTGTTCGCCTGGTTCGGCGCCTACACCCTGCTGGAGTTCATCGACTTCACCGGGCCGACCAAGACCAGGCTGTTGGCCTACGTCGCGTTCGCGATTATCACCGTCTCGCTCATCGTCATCGGCGCACTGTGCTCCCGGACACCCTGGCTGGCGGCGCCGGTGACCGCATTGGTCGCCCTGATCGTGCTGTTTTCCGGGGTCCTCAACGCGTATTTCGCCGCCGCCGGACAGGCCACGCTGATGGCCTTCGTCCTGTCGGTGATGACGCCTGGCCCGGTGTCGGCCATTCCGGAACGGCTCGCCGGCTGGGGGATCGCCATGGTGGTGGCCGTCACCGCGGCCATGGTGCTGTGGACGGAGCGGCCCCCAACACGGCTGCGTGCCGCACTGGCTCAGGCGTGTCGGTCGATGGCCGCCGGGGTGGCGTGGACAACCATGCCTTTTCCGCAGTCTGACGGGACCGGGGCGGACGAAGTTCCCCGGATCTGGACCGACGTGTTCCACCTGCGTCGCAGGTTCGCCGAGACCGCGCACCGGCCCAGCGGTGTCGGCGGGCGCACCGCGGCGCTGGGGTATCTCGTCGTAGACGTCAACTGGTTGGTCCCGTTCGCCGAACCGCGTGCGGACCGGAATCGGATCGCGGCGGCATGCTTCCCCCGCGAAGCTGCCGAGATCCACACCGCCGCCGCTGCCACGCTCGCCGCCGCTGCCGATCGACTCGACCGCGGTCTACGGCCGGGCGAGCGGCTCGGCCTGGACCGTTTGGAGCGGGCTGAACGGAGGATGCGCACAGCCCTGCTGGACTACCTGGAGGGGCGAGGCAGCCGGCCGGCGCCGGACGCTGACAGGTGGACCGCCCGATCGGCCCAGAAGACGGATGATCTCGTGGTCGCCGAGGCGGAGCAGCCGTCGGCTGACCTCGCGATCGCCGAAGCGTTCCGGCTGCGCAGACTGGCCCGGGGGACCCGAGAGCTGGCGATGAACGTGCTGCAGGTGACCGCGCCGGCACCGGCGCTGCGCTCCTGGGCGCGGCCGCGGGGCTGGCCCGCCAGGCTAAGGCGGCTCACCCGGCGAGGCGTCGCCGCCACCGATCTGGCCGCCGGCTATGCCAGCATCCGGTCGGTGTGGTTCCGCAACAGCGTCCGCGGCGCCGTGGGACTCGCCCTCGCTGTCGCCCTGGCCCAGAACACCGAGGTGCAGCACGGCTTCTGGGTGGTGCTCGGTACCCTATCGGTGCTGCGGTCGAACGTGGTGGCGACCAGCTCGACGATCCTGCGGGGCCTGCTGGGCACCGGGATCGGTATTGTGGTGGGTGGCCTGTTCGTCGCCCTGATCGGCACCCACACCGTAATATTGTGGCCGCTGCTGCCGCTGGCCGTGTTCGTCGCCGGCTACATGCGGCGGAAGTCGTCCTTCGCGCTGGGCCAGGCAGGCTTCACCGTCGCCATCCTCATCCTTTTCAATATCATTGAACCGTTAGGCTGGCGGATGGGGCTGGTCCGCATTCAGGACGTCATGATCGGCTTCGGGGTGAGCCTGGCCGTGGGAGCGCTGCTGTGGCCGCGAGGAGCGGCTGCGGTCATCCGGCGTCGCGCCGCCGCGGCCTACCGGATGGGCGCGGCCTTCCTCGCCCTGGTCGTCATGCGGGCACCCGGTGATGACGATCCGCCCAGCGCCCGGCCGCGGACCTCGCCCTGGCTGGACCCGGCCTATACCGATATGTCGGACCATCCGGACGGCCCCGCAGATACCATCGGTGCGCTCGTGAGCCGGGTCGACACATCCCGAACGGTCGACACCTCCCGAACAGAGGGCATCTTCCGAACAGCCGATGCCTCCCGAACAGAGGGCGCCGACACCGCAGGCTCGGACGACGCGGCCCTCCGCCGTCCCAGCCGGGACCAGCAGGTGGCCGCCGCGGCCCGCGATGCCATCCGCGCCGGGCGGCTGCTCGACGACGCGGTCCGTCAGTACCTGTCGGAGCAGCCTGACGGCCGGCTCGAGGTCGACGCGCTCATGACCGTCGTCGGCGGGGCGCTGCGGCTGCGCCGGACCGCGCAGCTGCTGCACGCCGGCGACGTGCCCTGGCCGGCGGACATCCTGCGGGCCGGGGGCGGCGTCAGCATGATCGCCTCGACCATGGAGATCTCCGCCGCGCTGCCCGATCTGGCCGCCGCCCAGGAAGCGGTCATGGTGGAGACGACCGAGCTGTGCGACTGGTACCTGCGGTTCGCCGAGGCACTCGGCGACGGCAAGCCTCCGCCACCGGCAGACCCGAACCCCAGTCCCGGCTCGGCCAGCATGGCGGCGCTGGCCGTGGTGCGTCATGGCGCCGCCGCGCACCGACGCCCGGAACTGCGCGCCGGCGTGGCGCTCGCAGCACGCGCGACCTATCTCGACATCCTGCGTGGTCTGCAACCGATGCTCACCGACGCGGGCATGGCGCTCGTGCACCAGGGCCCCGCTGGGAGCCGCGGCTGGGCGGCCGGCGTACGACCCCGGCGGACTCGCCGGACGCCACGCTGGTGAACCGATCCGTTCGCCGACTTCGTTACGATTGCCCGTCGTGGCGCAGGTGTCCCACCTGCGCCACGACGGTCGATCAGTTCACCTGGGCGTGCCGCCGGCCGTCGGGACGAGCCTGCCGCAGGCCGCCGGGTCGGTTGCCTCCTCGGGCAGGGCCGGATTGAGCTCGCTGCGGCCGGGGCCATCGTAGCGGCCGTTGTGGCTGAAATCGACGCCGTGCTGTTCGATCACGCCCTCACCGGCCCGCAACTGCGCGGCTACCGCCGGGGTGACCGTGAACGTGCGGTGGTAGGTCGCATTCCCAACCGGGAACCTCGCCACCGCCACCTCGCTGGCCGGGCTGGTGTCGCCGGACGTGATCAGCGACACCGCGACCGGGCCACGCCACGGTTTGCCGTCGACGGTCCGGAAGCGGCCGTGGACGCCGGTGCCGGTCACGTCCGGCGGTGGGCAGACATGGCGGCCACCGATATGGATATGCTGCGCGTGCGGCAGACCCGGCGCCAGCCCGCGACTGGAGATCGAGATGGTAAGTTGGTCGCCCCGCAGAATCGCGGTAGCGGTGCTGTGGGCGCCGGAATGGTTCAACGGCATGAGTGTCGCTTGAAGGAAGGTCTCCGCGGCGCCGGAGCCGGGCGTCGGCCCGCCCCGGCCACCGCCGGCGGCCGCGGGTGCCGCGGCAAGCGCCGACAGGACCCCCAGCCCGACGGCGGGCAGCAACACCTTTCGAATCAACTGACTACCCATAGTCATGAAGCTATAGAAGGACGCGGGCCCGGACGCGTCAAATCGACCGACCAGGCCGGTTGAGAGTACATGTCCCGGTAGTTGATCCGCCGCCATTTGCGATAGCTATACCCTCAAATCGGCAGCCGAGGCTGGCCCACAGGCCACATTCCGTCTGGATCTTCCTGCTTCGCCGGGTGCACCCGGCCGAGCCAGCGTAAGGAGAGACGTAGCTGAGCAGCACAATGGCACCGGGAACCCGACGGACCATCCGAAGATCGACACGGCGACGCCGCATTCAGCTCGGATCTGAAACTACTGGATGGGCGGCAAGGACAACCACCCGGTGGACCGCGAGGCCTCGGATGATCTGACTTTTGAAGGTTTCGCGCGGTCCTACCTACCGATAACGGGGAAGTAGGGGATCGTCATTAAATAAGTTGATCATTTGATC
>NZ_CDWTNB010000223.1:0-5798 GCF_977947065.1 Frankia sp. CgJB1 | reverse complement strand
CCGCCGGGCTGTGCGGGCGGACCACCCGGGCGCGCAGGGCCAGGGCGCGGGCGGCGAGTGGCCCGTCCCCGGCGGCCCGGGCGAGCGCCGCGGCCCGGTCGGCCCGCACGGCGGCATCGGAGTGTTTGCCGCGGTCGTAGGCGGTGGCGGCTGCCACCGTCGTGACCGCCGCGTGCAGCCGCATCCACTCCAGCGCTGGCCGGCCGCGCAGCCGGTGCTCCCGGGGCACGGTCTGTGTCGTGCGCTCCAACGAGACCAGGGCGGACGTGGTAGTGATCAGATCAGACGTCTCGTAGGCCCTGACCGTCGCGGTCAGGGCGGCCATGCAGGCCTCGTGCAGGCCGGATGCGTCGTCGCGCAGACTCACGGAGCCCACCGCCGCGAGGCCGGTGGCAACCAGGACAGAGCGTCGGTCCGCGACCTCCGAGACCTCCGACACGATGGGACCCTCCGTGCTCCTGCGGGAATGATCGCGGCCTTCCGCCGGCACGCGACGGGGCGGTGAGTCGCCGCCGCCAACGGCGTGATCCGATCGCTCGGACGACAGATCCGGTTATTCACGGCGGCCTTCCTCCTCTTCCCCGTGGTAGTGGCCGGTCCTCGAGTCTTCGTCCCGTCCCGGCGACATCGACCGGTGTACACGCGCGCACCGGTCGATGCGTCCGAGCTCTCTGCAGCTGATCTCTCCGCATCCGACACCCATATGGTCGCGAGGCCGCACTGTCCCGACGAAACCCGGCGTTCACGTATTCGTGCGCGAAGTGCCGTCTTCGACGTTATCGTTCGGGGGCCGCGGACGCGCTGAGTTGTGCGTACTCGGCGATGTGGTACGTGTCTCTTCAGGGATTGGCGTCGGTTGTTGTCGGAGATTGCTGTCGGATGGCTGAACCGCCTGACTGCCTGGGGCCGTCGCAACGATTGTCCGCAGTGCGGGCGCCGGTTGGCCGAAATTCTCGTGGCATCCTGCGAATGTTTCATCCTCGTGTCGTCGAGTCATTGCATGTTTCGCCATGATGATGTTTCCCGGTCGGGATGCCGCCGGGATGCTGCCGGGAGGTCCTCGGGATGCCGTCGGGAGACCGCGGGGAGGTCGCCGCGGGGCTCGGCGCGACGCCGATGCGAGCTCGGCCGGCTCCCGCCCGGGCGGGCAAGATCTGTCCTGGCGGTGGCCCCCGAGTGCCGCCGGTAAGGTGAACAGCATGGCCGTCGACCTGTCCGAGGAGATCAAACAGCTGGATGCCACGTTGACCGGCATCGAGACGGTTCTCGACGTGGAGGGGTTGCGCCGTCGCGCCGAGGATCTGGAGCGTCAGGCTGCGGACCCCGACCTCTGGTCCGATCAGGACCGGGCCCAGGCTGTCACCCGCAGGTTGTCGTCGACGCGCGGGGACATCGCCAGGGTGGAGGGGCTGCGTCGCCGTCTCGACGACATCGCCGCCGCCGCGGACCTCGGCGACGAGGATCTGCTCGCCGAGGCCGCAGCCGATTTTCCCAGGCTGTCCAATGACATCGCCGGTCTCGAGGTCCGGACCCTGCTGTCCGGCGAGTACGACGAGCGGGACGCGATCGTGCAGCTCTCGGCCGGGGCCGGCGGGGTGGACGCGGCCGACTGGACGGCGATGTTGCTTCGGATGTACCTGCGGTGGGCCGAGCGGCATGGCTACGCCACGGAGGTCTTTGACACCTCCGAGGCTGAGGAGGCGGGTCTGAAGTCGGCAACCTTCCAGGTCAAGGCGCCCTATGCGTACGGGACGCTGCGCAGTGAGCACGGGGTGCACCGGCTCGTCCGGATTTCGCCGTTCGACAACCAGAACCGGCGGCAGACCTCCTTCGCCGGGCTGGAGGTCACCCCGGTCGTCGAGCTGTCCGACCGCGTCGACATCGACGACAAGGATCTGCGTATCGATATTTTCCGTTCGTCCGGCCCGGGTGGACAGGGGGTCAACACCACCGACTCCGCGGTCCGCATCACGCATCTGCCCACGGGCATCGTGGTGACGTGCCAGAACGAGCGCAGCCAGCTCCAGAACAAGGCCGCCGCGATGATCGTGTTGCAGGCGAAGCTCCTGGAGCGGCGGCGGGCCGAGGAAGCAGCGGAGAAACAGCGCATCACCGGCGGGCCACAGGACGTCTCCTTCGGATCACAGATCCGTAACTATGTCCTCCACCCGTACCAGATGGTGAAGGATCTGCGTACCGACACCGAGACCTCGAATACCAGCGGTGTTCTCGACGGCGAGCTCGATGATTTCATCGACGCGGAGATCCGGTGGCGGCGGTCGGTCGAGAATCAGGCGTGAGAGGGTTCTTCGGAGCTTTTGCCGACGCCCGGGATGCGCCTGGTTCCGGGCTGAGCGGGCAATCCTCGCCGCACCGTCCGGGCGCTCGTGGCCCGGCGGGACGATACGCGCCCGGCGTTCCGGTTCCGGAGGTCCGGAGGTCTCCCGTTTCCGGGACGGCATCCGAATGCTGCCTGCCTCTCGGGGAACGAACGGTGAAAAGACTAAAGATCCGGCCGTGGTGGGAACGCCGGTGTGACGTAGGCTCGGCCGGCAGCCCGGCCCGGCGTCGGGGGAGGACTTCACCGGATCTCCTGACGCCATTGGCATGCCGGGTATACACGTGTAGAGTTCCGGGTAGTTCGCGGACCGGTCGATGTTTTAGTTTCGGTGTCTTGATCTGGTCCGTCTACTGCTTCACCCGATGGGATGTACGCCCGTGTCACCTGGTCGTTCACGATTGCGAACCGCTGTCGCGGAGGGAGTGCGGTCTGTGTCCCTGCACGTGAATGCACGCATGTATCTGTGTGGAAATAACGGTGCAAATCCGGGCAGGATGGCCAGTCTCGCCGGTACGGGAAAGCCGTGACCTCCCTGGCGCCCGCGGCGTCCGGCGCCGCCTCCGGCGTGTTCGACGGTGCGCCCACGATGCCCCTGCCCGTCCTTATGTACCACGGCGTCGGTGATTCGGTGAGTGCGGACTGCCGACGCTGGGAGGTCCCTCCCGGTGCCTTCGCCGAGCAGCTCGAGGCCCTCGCCGAAAGCGGTTACCACCTCACGGGTCTCACTGACGCGCTGGCGCATCCCGCCCGCCGCCAGGTGGTGATCACCTTCGAGAACGGCTTCGAGGACTTCGTCACCACCGCGGTGCCCGCTCTGCGGGCGATCGGTGCCAGCGCTACCCTGTACGTGCCGACCGCCTTCGTTGGCCGGCGCGCCACCTGGCTGGATGGCTACACCGAGCGCAACCTCCCCCTGCTGGACTGGTCCGACCTCGCCGCGCTCGCCGGAGAGGGCATCGAGCTCGGCTCGCACGGTCACCGTCATCTGGAGCTCGACGTGGTGCCGACCGCCTTGGCGCGGTACGACGTCACCGCCAGCCGGCGGCTGATCGAGGAGAGCACCGGCCGGCGTCCGGACAGTTTCTGCTACCCCTTCGGTTATCACTGCGCGTCGGTGCGCCATGTCGTCGCGGCCGCCGGGTTCGAATCGGCCTGTGAGGTCGGGTACCGCATTCATCAACCGACGTTGTCCCGGTTCGCCATCAGTCGATTGATCGTCAATCGGGCCGCTGGAGCGGCCGACATCCTTCGGCTCGTTTCCCAGGGGCATCGCGACGCCCTGCTCAGCGCCCGGCGAGGACTGCAGTCGGGGTGGCGGGCATATCGAGCGGCGCGCTGGCGGCTCGGCCGAGGCGCCTGACGACGGGGAACGCGGGAACTGGGGTCCGGGGTCCGGGGCCTGGCAGTTACCGCGTGCTCTCTCACACGACCGCGAGCCGATAGCCCCGCTTGATGACGGTCTCGACCACGCGGCCGGCCGGTCCCAGCGCGGTGCGTAACCGGGCGACGGTCATCTCGACCGCGTGTTCGTCGGTGAGCCCGGCCGTGCCCGTCCGGCGCAGCAGCTCGGCTCGGGACAGCACCCGACCGGGATGCTCGGTCAGCGCGTCGAGGACCGCCGCGGTCCTGGGTGCGAGCATCACCGGCTCGCCGTTGACGATCACTGCCGCGCCCTGGACCCGCAGCACGTGCCCCGCGGCCTCGACGGTCCGCCCCCGGCGACGCGGGAGTTCGTCGGACAGCGTGCGCACGAGTGCTCCGAGCCGGGAACCGGTCCGGGGCCACGGTCGCCACGCCCTGCCGTTCGAGGGGGGCGGCGCAGACCGGACCCACGCACGCGGGCAGCACCTCGCCCCGCAACGCGGTCAGCAGTTCGTCGAACTGTCCCATCTCCCGGGCGATCCGTAGGAGGCTCACCACGGCGGGCGCGCTGGTGAAGGTGACCGCGGAGACCCCGCCGGTGACGATGAGTTCGACCATCCGGCGGACCGGCCGCAGATCGTCCGGTGGTTCCCACCGGTACACCGGTATCTCGACGACCTCGGCACCCGCCGCGCGCAGTCCCTCGACCATGTCTGGCAACGGCTCGCCGTGTAGCTGCACCGCGATGCGCAGTCCGGCCAGGTTCTCCGTGAGCAGATGGGCGACGAGCTCGGCGCCGGATTCCGAGCGGGGCGACCAGCATTCGGTGAGCCCCGCGGCCCGGACGGCGCCAGTGACCTTCGGCCCTCGGGTGAACAGCCGGGCGCCGTCCAGCCGGTCGCGCAGCCGCTCGCCGAGCCCCCAGCCCTCGGCGGCCTCCACCCAGCCGCGGAAGCCGATTGCCGTCGTAGCGATCACTGCGTCCAGCGGCCGGGTGAGGCACTCCCGGGTCGCGGCGAGCAGCAAGCTGTCGTCGGCGAGCGGCACGATGCGCAGGGCCGGGGCATGGATCACCCGGGCTCCGCGCCGTTCGAGGAGGTTCGCGAGTTCGTCGCGGCGACGCGCGGCCGTGACCCCGACGGTGAAGCCGAGCAGCGGTGGCAGCCCGGCGCTGACTGCCGGCTCCGTCGATGTCGCCGATGCCGGGGACGTTCCGGGCGCGCTGGTGGTTCCGGGTGTTCCGGTGGTTCCGGGTGCGCCGAACCGGTCGCCGATGTCGGGCCACCCGGGACTACGGGTTGTCACGAGGCTACCTCCTGGCCTGGGGTCCCGCGCCGATCCCCCGGTCACCGCAGGATCGGACACGGCTATGTCCACGCGCTTGCCGGTGTGCAACGCCGGTGTTAACCGGCACCGTTGCGTATTCACGACGTCCGCATCGAGCGTTCGTCGGGCATCTCACATCCCGTCGTGTCGTGGAGTGCATGCCTTGTATCCGGACCGACCTGACTTCGAGTCGGTGTTGACATCCTGGGTTCGTACGGTTCTGGTCGTAGCGGGTGCCCGTTTGGACCGGCACCCATCGGTTCGGACATGCGGGTGGTGCGCGGATGTCTTCTCGATCATTGGTGGTCGTCGGCCGCGGCATGGTGGGGCATCGGTTGTTGGCGGCGCTGCGGGACCGCGACGTCGAGGGGCGATGGGATATCACGGTCCTCGCCGAGGAACCTCGGCCCGCCTATGACCGGGTGGGCCTCTCGGCGTACTTCACCGGGGCGACCGCGGAGGACCTCAGCCTCGTCGAGGACGGATTCCTCGAACACCCCCGGCTGCGGCTGCGTCTCGGTGAACCGGTCGTCGCCGTCGATCGGGCCGCCCGGACGGTGACCACCGGTGCTGGCCGCACCTACCGGTACGACGTGCTGGTGCTTGCGACCGGTTCCTACCCGTTCGTCCCGCCGGTACCCGGCCGGGAGGCCACCGGCTGCCATGTCTACCGCACGATCGAGGACCTAGAGGCGATCTTCGCCTCGGCGCGGGGTAGCCGGACCGGGACCGGTGTGGTCGTCGGTGGCGGTCTGCTCGGCCTAGTTCT
>NZ_CDWTNB010000222.1:0-5861 GCF_977947065.1 Frankia sp. CgJB1 | reverse complement strand
ACTCCGTAGGCAATGCGTTTTGCTGGGCAAATCCTGGACAGATTCCCTGCTGTGGGGTCGGTTTATCCGAGTGAAGCCTGCTCACGGCGTGGGCACGCCCGATTCGTCATATGTGTGAGGTTCGCTTCTGGAGGAGCATTCGATGGCGAAGGCAGTCGGCATTGATCTGGGGACGACCAATTCGGTGATCGCCGCCTGGGAGGGTGGCGAGCCGAGGGTCATCCCGAACGCGGAGGGTGCGCGGACGACACCGTCGGTGGTGGCGTTCACCGAGAGCGGTGAACGCCTGGTCGGGCAGCTGGCGCGACGGCAGGCGATCCTGAACCCGAAGGGCACGATCTACTCGGCCAAGCGGTTCATCGGCCGCCGCTATGACGAGGTGACCGAGGAGGCCAAAGCGGTCGCCTTCGACGTCGTCCCAGGCCCGGAGGGCGCCGCCCGGTTCAAGATCCGGAACAAGCTCTACGCGCCGGAGGAGATCAGCGCGCTGGTGCTGCGCAAGCTGGCCGACGACGCCGGGCGGAACCTGGGCGAGAAGGTCACCGAAGCGGTCATCACGGTGCCGGCCTACTTCAACGACGCGCAGCGCACCGCGACGAAGGACGCCGGCCGGATCGCCGGGCTCTCCGTGCTGCGGATCATCAACGAGCCGACCGCGGCCGCGTTGGCGTACGGGCTAGACAAGAAGGGCCACGAGACCGTCCTGGTCTTCGATCTCGGCGGCGGCACGTTCGACGTGAGCATCCTCGACGTCGGCGACGGGGTGGTCGAGGTCCGGGCCACGGCCGGGGACAGCCACCTGGGCGGGGACGACTTCGACCGCCGGCTGGTCGACTACCTCGCCGACGGGTTCCACCGGGAACAGGGCGTCGACCTGCGCCGGGACCCCCAGGCGCTGCAACGGCTGTTCGAGGCCGCGGAGAAGGCCAAGGTCGAACTGAGCTCGGTCACCCAGACCCAGGTGAACCTGCCGTTCATCACCGCCGACGCCACCGGGCCGCGGCACCTGACCACCACGGTCATGCGCTCCACCTTCGAACAGATCACCGCCGACCTGGTCGAACGGACCATGGGACCGGTCCGCCAGGCGATGGAGGACGCCAAGGTCAGCGCCGACGACCTCGACGAGGTGATCCTCGTCGGCGGAGCCACCCGGATGCCCGCGGTGCAGGCACTGGTCCGGCGGCTGACCGGCGGCAAGGAACCGAACATGAGCGTCAACCCCGACGAGGTCGTCGCACTGGGCGCGGCGATCCAGGCCGGGGTGCTCAAGGGCGAGGTCTCCGACGTGCTCCTGCTCGACGTCACCCCGCTCTCCCTCGGGGTGGAGACCCGCGGCGGCCTGATGACAAAAATAGTCGAACGCAACACCACGATCCCGGTACGACGCTCCGAGGTGTTCTCCACCGCGGAGGACAACCAGCCGGCAGTGGACATCGTGGTACTGCAGGGCGCACGCGAACGCGCCGCCGACAACCGGATACTCGGCCGCTTCCGCCTGGAAAACATCCGCCCGGCGCCCCGCGGCGAACCGCAGATCGAGATCACCTTCGACATCGACGCCAACGGCATCCTCAACGTCACCGCCCGCGACAAGGACACCGGAGCCCAGCAGTCGATCACGATCAGTAAAACCTCCAACCTCCCCAAGGAAGAGGTCGAACGGATGATCATCGAGGCGGAACGTAACCGCACCGCCGACCAGGCGCTACGCGCCTGGTCGACGCCCGCAACGAGCTGGACTCGGTCGCCTACCGCGTCGAACGGCTGCTGGCCGAACTCGGTGACGCCGCCCCGCCACACGAGAAGGCCCGCGCCGACCTACTGGTCACCGACGCCCGCCAGGCCATCAACGAGGAGGCGCCGGTGGACCGGGCCCGCGCCCTGACCTCGGATCTCCAACAGATCTACCACGGCCTGGCCGCCGCCCGCACCGGCCAGGCCGGCCCCACCGAGGGAACCGGCGGCAGCCCGGCCGACACCGCACCGGGCGGCCCGGGCGGCCCGGGCGGCCCACAGCCACCACCCGGCGGCAGCACCCCCGGCGGCGGCACCCCCGGCGACGACGACGTGATAGACGCCGAGTTCGACCGGGGCTGAACCCATGCCGACCGAGACCGACCGATGATGGCGAACGACATGCCGCACGAACAGCACCCAGACCGGACCGGCCACGCCGCCGGCCCCCGTACCGACCGGACCGTGGACCGGAGTAGCGCAGAGGCCACCGCCCGCGCCGGCCCCGTCGGCGCGGACGACCTCCCGACCGAGGCGGTCCTGGACAGTGTGGCGCTCGCCGCTCAGGTGGACGAGCTGACCGACCGGTGGCGGCGGGCCGCCGCCGACCTGGACAACCTGCGTAAACGGACCGTCCGGGAGCTGGAGCGGGATCGGGCCGCCGAACGGGCCCACGCGGCCGCCGCCTGGCCGCCGCCTGGCTGCCGGTCCTCGACCACCTCGACCTCGCGCTCACCCACGCCGACGCCGACCCCGCCTCGCTCGTGGCGGGTGTCCGGACGGTCCGGGACCAGGCCGTGGACGTGCTGGCCCGGCTCGGCTACCCGCGCCACGACGAGGTCGGGGTGCCGTTCGACCCGACCCGGCACGAGGCGCTGACCGCCGTCGAGAAACCGAACGTCCCAGCCGGCACGGTGGTGGCCGTGATCCGTCCCAGCTACGGCGATACCGGACGGCAGCTGCGCCCCGCCGGGGTCGCCGTCAGCCGCCCTCCCGGCGAGCCATCCAGCGAACCCAGCGAACCGCCCGGCGGCGCCCGGCAACCAGGCGAGACCGGCCCGGACCCGGGCGGCGCCGGCGGGCCTGCGGAGTGACCGGCCGTAGCCCGAGACTACTACCAGCTTCTCGGTGTCGGCCGGGGCGCGAGCGCCGAGGAGATCCAGCAGGCCTACCGCCGCCTCGCCCGCCGTTACCACCCCGACGTCAACCGCGGCCCGGAGGCGGAGGAGCGGTTCAAGGAGATCGGTGAGGCGTACCGCGTGCTGTCCGACCCGAAGACGCGGGCGCGCTACGACCGGTTCGGCGCGGACTTCCGGCGCCTCCCCGAGGACTACGACGAACGGGTGGCCGCCGGGCCGGCCGGGGCTGGAGCCGCACCGGCCGGGTCCGGGCCGAACCGGGCTTTGGCGGCACCGACTTCGCAGACTTCGCCGACATGGGTTTCGGACGTGCCGGCCCCGGTGGCGCGGGCCTCGGCGGGAGCACCGTCGGTGATCTGTTCGGTGATCTGTTCGGTGACCTGTTCGGTGGCCTGTTCGGGGCCCGCGGCGTGACCGGGCCGATCCCCGGCGCCGATCAGGAAGCCGAGCTCGAGCTGACCGTCGAGGAGACCTACCGGGGCGGGCGGCGTCAGATCACCCTCGCCGGCCCCGGCGGCAGCCCACGCAGCTACCAGGTCACCATCCCGCGGGGGGTGGTCGACGGCCAGCGCATCCGGCTGACCGACCAAGGCAGCCGCGGCAGCAGGCACGGCCAGCCCGGCGACCTCTACCTACACGTGAAGATCGCGCCGCATCCACGTTACCGGCTGTCCGGACGAGACATCCACGTCCCGTTGCCGGTCACCCCCTGGGAGGCCGCCCTGGGCGCCCGGGTCCCGGTCACCACCCCCGGCGGTGAGATCAAGGTGCGCGTCCCGGCAGGATCGTCCAGCGGCCGGCGACTGCGCCTACGCGGCGCCGGCCTACCCAACCCCACCGGCCCACCCGGCGACCTGCACGCCGAGGTGTGCGTGGCGGTGCCGCCGGCCCTGACCGCCCGGGAACGCGCGCTGTTCGAGCAGCTGGCCGCCGTCTCGGCCTTCGACCCGAGAACGTGAACCCGCCCGACACCGCGCGCAGACGCGCCCAGAGGTACAGACACGTGCCCAGAGGTAGAGATGCGTTCAGAGGTTATGTCCCGTCATCGCGGGAAGGTACCGCCACGTGGACGCCAAGCCGAACACCATTTGCCCGACCTGCCACGGTCGGTGCCGCACGGTGTCCCATGTGGCGGGATTCCGGGCCGGCCGGGTTCGGACCGTGCTGGTGATCGACCCCTGCCGCTGCTGCCACGACCGCGGTTACCTGGTTGGTTTCACCGCCCCGGTGTGACCGGCGGCCAGGCCAGCGGCGGCCTGGGCGGCGAGTGCCTCGTCGAGGAGACGATCAGCCGCGGTGTGGGGGTCGAGTCCGCCGGCGACGACCTCGCCGGCGAACTGGTCGATCGCGGCTCCGGACCGCAGGTCCCCGATCCGCTCCCGCAGCCGGGCGAAGGCGATCCGCGAGATCTCGTCGGCCGCGCGCCGACGCCGCCGGCGCTGCAACTGCCCCGTGCGCAGCAGCCAGTCCCGATGGGCCTCGATCGATTTGACGAGCTCGGCCACCCCCTGCCCGGTGGCGGCGACCGTCCGCACGACCTGCGGACGCCGGTCGTCCTCCCCGCGGCCGGCACCGCCCATCCGGAGCATGGCGGTGAGCTCGTTGACCGTCCGGTCCGTACCCGGCCGGTCGGCCTTGTTGACCACCAGCACGTCGGCGATCTCCAGAACGCCCGCCTTGGCAGCCTGGACGCCGTCCCCCATCCCCGGGGCGACCAGGACGAGCGTGGTGTCCGCCAGGGCGGCAATGTCCACCTCGGCCTGTCCCACTCCGACGGTCTCGATCAGGACGACGTCGAACCCGACGGCGTCGAGAACCCGCAGGGCCTGGGGCGTGGCGGTCGACAGGCCGCCGAGACTTCCGCGCGTCGCCAGCGAGCGGATGAAGACGCCCGGATCGGTGGCGTGCTCGACCATCCGGATCCGGTCGCCGAGCAGCGCGCCGCCGGTGAACGGGGACGAGGGATCGACGGCCAGCACGCCGACCCGCCGGCCCGCGGCCCGGTAGGCGCCCACCAGCGCGGAGGTGGAGGTGGACTTGCCGACCCCCGGCGCCCCGGTGAGGCCGATCACCTGCGCGCCCCCGGTGCGGGGCATCAGCAGCTGCTCGATCCGCTGCAGGTGCGGCGAGCCGTCCTCGACCATGGAGATGAGCCTCGCCACCGCGCGGCGGTTCCCCGCGACGGCGGCGGTGACGAGTTCGGTCACCGACTCGATTGACGAGCCCACCCGGGTACCATCCCCAACCGTCACGGCCACCTCACTGATCGAGCTCGCTGTCAAGCTCACTGATCGAGCTTGTTGGCGGCCCGTACGACGTCGAGGATGCCCCGGATGATGGCGGTGAGCTCGTAGTCCTTGGGCGTGAACACCGCGGCCACCCCGAGTCGGGAGAGCTCGTCCGCGTCCGCCGCGGGGATGATGCCGCCCACGATGACGGGGATCTCACCCGCCCCGGCCGCCCGCAGCCCCGTCAGCACCTGGGGCACCAGGTCGAGATGGGAACCGGAGAGCACCGACAACCCGACGACGTGCACGTCCTCCTCGACAGCCCCGGCCACGATCTGCGCCGGCGTCAGCCGGATCCCCTGGTAGACGACCTCGAAACCGGCGTCACGGGCCCGCAGCGCGATCTGCTCGGCGCCGTTGGAATGCCCGTCGAGGCCGGGCTTACCGACCAGCATCTTCACCGGACGGCCCAGCTCGGACCCCGTGCGCGCCACCCGGGCCCGCAGCTCGTCGAGGGCGGCCCCGCCACCACCGGCGACGGTGGCCTCGCCGACCCCCGTCGGTGCCCGGTACTCCCCGAACACCTCCCGCAGCGTGTCCCCCCATTCCCCCGTCGTGACCCCGGCCCGGGCGCAGGCCAGCGTGGCGGGAACCAGGTTCGCGTCCGTCCCGGCCGCCGCCCGCAGGCCGAGCAGCGCCTCCGTCACCGCCCGGTCGTCGCGGCCGGCCCGCCAGGCCGCCAGCTCCCGCGCGGGTC
>NZ_CDWTNB010000221.1:0-5974 GCF_977947065.1 Frankia sp. CgJB1 | reverse complement strand
GGGCCTGGTCCGCACAGGCGAAAGCAATACGGGCGTGCGTCTCCGCCTCTACCAAAGAACCCAGATCGAAAGCGGCGTTAGCCAGCACGCCGCTCAACAGGCCAGCCAGATAGTGTAGATCGCGGGACAGTCTTGGAGAATGCCTATCCGACAGCAATGAGAAAATTTTTGTCCGTAGGGTACGAACCTCAAGGAATATCGACAGCGCTGGCCGTTGAGAATAATACGAAACTATGTTTCCGATTTCGGCGTGGAACTGTTCCAGGACGTGAGATCCTACCTTGACTGAATCGATCGCGTGAAGGACGTCGACGGACTCGCTGGAGGTGTGCGCGAGAACATAGGATTCGGAATGAAATAACTTGTTCACTTCGGGGTCCTCGCGAGCCCGTGACCTGCGAAGACGCATATTGGCTTGCATTAATTACTTCATTACGAATTCATACTCGACTAGCTCTGGGTTCTGGTCCTGAACCACCGCTGCGGACTCAAATGCTCGGTAGTCCGATATATCGACGAGTGCGGGTTTCGCGAGCGTGCCATCGTACTTCGTCAGCTCGATCGGTACTGCGGCGCCGACACTCCTTGTTTTCGCGTCTCCCGCGCGGATCGAGTTGATGAGGAGCATGTCGGTGGGGGCATGTGTTCGCGGTCGTCGAGGTCAAGCAAATCGTGAAGGTCGCAGCCGTAGACGGCGGCGAGCTGGGCGAGGATCTGGAGGGTGGGCCGGCGCCGGAGTGGGAGCGGCCAGGTTTCCAGTTCGGACAGCCAGGGTGTGGTCATGCTGGCCGCACCGTCGGGGTCGAGGCCGGTACGGGCGGCGTGGGCGTTGATGCGGTCGGCGGCCTGCTGGCTGGGTCCAGCCGTGCGCGATCCGGTGGGCGATGCGGGGGCGCAGCTTGTAGCGGCGGGTGAACTCAATGGCGATCTCGTCGTGGCTCATCCCGGCCGCCCGCATCCGGGCTCGTAGCTCGTCCTGCTCCACCCGCCGGCTCGGCCTGCCCATGACGACCCCCCACCCCTTCCCCGTCTGCGCGGTCCCCGTCTCCTTCCGGGACATGTCCACGGTAGTGGTGCGATCACTCCACGGGAAGGGGGGTCGTACAACCCGAACTAACGGACCCTGTCCGTAAGTGTTACTCCAGGTCAAAGGGGCTACGGGGAGCCGAACTGATTCTTCGGGTTGACGGGAATGTTTCGTGCCCTTGTCAGGGCGATGGTGGTAGCCGTCCCCCGACGTCTACTCTCAGTGAGGTCCGTTCCCATGACGAGGATCGTTCCCGCGACGGCCGCGCCCTTCGACGCCGCCTTCGACGCCAGGCCCAGGCCGGACACACCGGGTGAGGCAGGGCACCGACGAGCGCGGGGCAGTCTGGGCGGGGCGGACCGCCTGTGGGCGAGGTCGGCGTGATGAGCACCGACAGCTTCGAGTCCCCCGGGCGTGAAGATCCCAGCATTACGCCCAACATTGCGAGGATTTACGACTACCTGCTCGGTGGGGCCCATAACTTCGCCGTCGACCGTGAGGCCGCGAAGGGCCTGGTGGAAACGTGGCCGCAGATCGCCCAGACCGCACGGGTCAACCGGATGTTCCTGGGCGAGGCGGTCCGATACCTTGCCGGCTCGGCGGGGGGCCGCCAGTTCCTCGACATCGGTTCGGGGATGCCGACGATGGGCAACGTCCACGAGGTCGCCTCCGGGATGGCGCCCGGCACGCGGGTTGTCTACGTCGACAGCGACCCGGTTGCCGTCGCGAGCAGCCAGATCCTGCTCGCACGCACGCCCGCCGCGGTTGCCATCGAAGCCGACCTTCACCGTCCCGAGGAAATCCTTCGGTATCCGGAGCTCACCGGGCTGCTCGACCTGTAGCGGCCGGTCGGGCTTCTGCTGGTGGCGGTCCTGCACTTCTTCGACGACGACGCCCACCCGCAACGGCTGATCGGCGCGCTGCCCACGGGCAGCTACCTGGTTCTCACCCATACCACCGGTGACGGGCAGGCCGATGACGTCACCGACGCCGCCACGCTGTACCGGCGGACGACGGCGCCGTTGCGGCTGCGCAGCCGGACCGAGATCCTGCGGTTCTTCGAAGACTGTGGCCTGATCGAGCCCAGCGTGGTCCTGCTTCCCGGCTGGGCCGAGGACCGGCAGGGCTCCGGGACGGCGTCCGAGGGGCGGCTGCCGCTCTACGGCGGCGTCGGGCGTATCCGGTGAGCCCCCGGTCCGGCTGTCCGACCTGCTGGTCCGACCGCGACGTCACCTGTCTTCTCGCCCACGCCGAGGCGCGGATCGCCGCCGCGACCGCCCGTCTGTGGCCGGCGGCGGAGGTGACGGTCGGGCCGATGGTCACCGGGGGTAGTGCGGTGGTGCGCCGGGTGCAGGCCGGTGCCGAGACGCTGTGCGCGAGCTGGCGCCCGAGGGGGGCGGCGCTGGCGCGCGTGGTGCGCGGCGACCACGGGAATCTCCCCGCGGTGCTGGCCGACGACGCCGACGGGCCGCGGGCGGACCTGACCGTCCGGGAAGCCGAACAGCTCACCACGCTGGCCGTCTACAGCGGTCTGCGGGTCCCCGGCCCGGCCACCATCACGGACGGGGTGATGGTCACACCGTGGGTGACGGGCACGAGTCTGGCCGACCAGGTCCAGGCCCGCCCGGCGGCGCTGACCGAGGTGCTGATGTTGCTGATGGACGACCTCGCCGGGCTGCACAGCGATCCGCCGGAACCGCTGCGCCTGGTCGCCGCCACCGGTACCCGGAACCTGCCGCTGGTCGTCACCGCGGCGCTCGGCCGCACCGCCGACCACCTCCACCCACGGTCCCCGCACGCCGGCGGGATTAACGAAGCCGGGGAGGTGAAGACGCTTACGCACAGCCTGTCGGCCAGGCTCGCGCGGCTGGCCTCCGGATTGGACCCGGTGCTGCTCACCCGCGCCGGTATCGCCTACGGAGCCCTCACCCCGCACCACGTGCTCTACCCCGCCGGCTCGCCGCGGGCCGTGCTGGTGTCGCCCGCGCTCGGGCCCGGCGGGGAACCCGTGGACACCGCCATGCTGCTCGGCCATCTGCACCTGATGATCCTGGGATGTCCGCCGCCGGTCCGCGCGGAACTCGTCGAGGGGGTCGAGGCGTGGCTGGCCGGACGGCTCGCCGCCCGCCGTGGCGAGTGGCGAGGCTGGCTGGCCGCTGTGCTGACGATCTGGGCCGCCACCGTCTACGACACCGTCGTCACCGCACTGACGCTGCCTACCGACGCCCTGCCACTCCACCCGGCCACGGCCGACCTGGCGTGCGGTCCGCTGCCCGCTCTGTCCGTCCTCGACGTTCTGACCCGGACCCTGCGCCGCCACAGCGCGGACGCGGCGTTGAACGCCACCCTCACCGCGCTCGCCGCTGACCCGGCCAGCCGCGCCGGCACCGACCCAACGCAGACGACCACATCTCGCTGATCACACCGTCCCACCTGCCTGGAGAGGTGCGCCCCATGCTCGCCCCGTTGCCGAACCGAGGACCGGACCAGTCCCCGCTCACCCACCGCGCCACAGCCGTCCCCGTCGCGCCGCCCGCGGCCTCGCGGGTCCTCACGGCCGGCCGCGCACCCACGACCCGATGATCACAGCAGGGCGGCGGGTGGACCGGCGCACACGCGACGGGGATCTCGACCTGCCCGGCCTCGGCTGCGACCGGCTTCACCGCACGGCGCTGCATGCGCTCGACGCGCACGTCAACACTGACGGCCGATGCGCGGGCTGCGGGAGCCGATGGCCGTGCCGCACCGTGATCCTCGCCGAACACAATCTCGCTCTCGTGCACGACATCGCGCCCGCACCCGCTCCGCCTGACGGGGCCGCACTCGGGCCCGCGAGCCGTCCCGATCCCCCCGCCGGGAGAGCCGTATGACCACCGTCCTCGCCGCCGCCACCTCCACCGAGCCCACCCGTCCCGTCTCCCGGCTACCGCACCGGGTCTGGTACTACCCCGCGACCCCGCGCTCCGCCGGCGCTGTCCGCCATGACGTCGCGACGCAGCTCCGCGGCTGGGGCCTCGACGAGCTGCTCGCCCCGACTGTCCTCGTGGTGTCGGAGCTGGCCACCAACGGCCTCGTCGCCAGCCAGCGAGCACGAGACCAGCACGCTGACCGTGCTTCGGTATCGCGGATCGCGGTGCGCATCACCTATAGCCACCACGACGTGATCGTCGAGGTGTGGGACGGGGCGGCGGACCAACCGACCCTCCGGACCGCCGACCCCGAGGCCGAGGACGGCCGCGGCCTGCACCTGGTAACCGCACTGACCCGCGACTTCGGCTGCTACCGGGTCCGGGTCCGCAACACCGACGGCACCTACTGGAGCAACGGCAAGGTCACCTGGGCGATCTTGTCCCACGGCACACCACCGGTGAATCTCGTCGCCGACGCCCCGCCGGACTCGCCGGACCTGCCCCGACGCAGCCCCCCTGCGCCTGTCGGCGGGAGCGCACCGGACCCGGACGCCGTCGACCTCGGGCTACTGCAACGAGTGATCGACGGCCTGCGTGCCCTGGACGACTGGACATGCGAACCCCTCCCCGACCCGAATCGACCGGCCCGCCCCACCAGCCCGGAACGGAGAGGCTCTGCCATGAACCACGATCTTGATCGTTCCTGCCCGTCCTGGTGCCAGAAGGCCGCCGGGCATCTGCACGTGGAAGCATCGGGCCCTGGGGATTACCACACCGCCGAGATCGCCTTCATCGCCCTGCCGGAAATCCCCGGACTCCGCGGGGAGACCGCCCTCGCGGTGACGATCGAGCAGTACGTCACCGCCACGACGACCTACCAGCCGGTGATCTCCCTCGACTGCGGCGGCGACGGCGAACCCGCGGACAACGAGACCCTCACTCTCGACGAAGCCGACACTCTCGCCTCTGAGATCACCCGCGCGGTCACCACGGTCCGCGGCGCTCAGCCTGCCCGGCCTCCCGACAATGACGCCCGCGGGTAGCAGCCCGCTGCCGGGCCGCGGTCGGCAGCGACCGCCGGCCCCGGGCGCCGCGTCAACACGGTTGCCGCGGCTCGCCCGCGGGACTGTCCGTCGCGTGAACTATCCGGAGGGGGGATGTGGTGGGCGGCTCTCTCGCGGCATTGACCAGCTGGAATTTCCGACTGTAATTTCGCGGCGAAGTGTGTGTCGCATGTGGGTACATGGATGCAGCGGGTTGCGCAGGATTATCTGGTGCTGGAACTCGGTGGCGGTGGAACAGCGCTGGGGATCACGGTGGCTGTGCAGTTCGCGCCGACAGCGCTGGGTGGTGTCCATGCCGGCGTGTGGGTTGATCGGCTGGCGCATCGGCGGCGGGCGATGGCTGTCGAGCAGGTCGCCGCGGCGATGCTGGCGGTCCTTCTCGGGGTGGTGGCGCTGGCGGGGGGCGCGGTGTGGCAGGTGTATTTGCTGGCGGCTGGGCTGGGAGTGAGCACGGTGATCTCCAACCCGTTGCAGCAGTCGTTGCTGGCGGAGATCGTCGACGGCCCGTTGCGCCCGTCCGCAGTCGCGTTGAACTCCGCGGCGTTTACCGGTGGGCGGGTGGCCGGGTCGGCGCTCGCCGGGGTCGTGATCGCGGGGGTGGAAGTGGCCGGTGCCTGCTGGGCCAACGCGGTCTCGTTCGCGGCGGTGCTGATGGCGCTCGCGGCCATGCGTCGCGAGGAGATGCACCCGGCCGCACCGGTGCCGCGGGTGCCCGGTCAGGTCCGCGACGGCCTCGGGTACATCGCGGGGCGTGGTGATCTGGTCATGCTGTTCGCCGTCACTGCGGTCGCCAGTGTGGTGCTCATGCCGTTTCAGACGGTGCTGGTGCCGCTGGTGGTGGTGGACACGTTCGGGAAGGGCGCGACCGGTCTCGGGGTCGCGGGTGCCGCCGTCGCGGCGGGGGCGGTCGCCGGCCAACTGGAGGCGGGTCGGCGACCGCCCCGGCCGGGGGGCACCCCGATCCGGGTCGCCGC